>NZ_JPXY01000061.1:0-19513 GCF_000771895.1 Gallibacterium genomosp. 2 | reverse complement strand
TTCGGGGTCAGATCATTTCAGAAAGTGGTTTTTTATCTGGCGGAAAAAGGAAATAAATAAAAAATAAAAATGCCCAAAAAGCTATAGTATTTTTAGCAAAATCATACGCCTTTTCTGCATATTCTTTTCGCATAGCCCTATTTGCTTTTAAGTTTTCTATGTCTTCAAGTAATTTTTGTTCTTGAGGAGAACGATTGTAATCATCTTCATCAGGAGGAAAAGAGCCTATTCTAGAATTTTTTTTAGAATCATCTAATTTAGAATTATCTAATGTAGTTTTAATGTCATCTAGGCTCAATTTACCCATCACAATGTTCCTTCATTTAGTTCTTCAGTTGAAATAAAGGTGCCTATATTCCCTTTAGACCAAGCCGTATCTGGGGCATGGGTCATATTTGATAATTGAAGAGCATCATATTTCCCATAAACATCTAAAATTTTATCAATTAGCAACCAAGAATTTTCATCATCTGGCTTTATTATCGGTATGTATCCTAAAGCATCTGTTGCAAATAAAGTGATAGGTTGGTCACCAAAATTTTTAAATTCATGATAAACATCACGAACAACAGGACCGTAATTCCATCTTTCAATTGGATCATCAAATAAAACTTGATTATTCACTCTAAGATTCCAAGATTGAGCGTAGAAAAGCAATTTTTGCAATTTCATTGGACTTATATCAAAGATATTTTTAGCTCTAGCTCGCTCAATTATTGCATTTGCAATAGCTTTTGCTGAATAAGCCACACTCACCTCCTTAAATAAACAGTTTAAGGTACAAAAATAGCCTGCGTAATGAAAAGTTTACATAGGCTGTCAAAGATCGGTTTACAACTTTAGCTTTATTTTGCCATAAATAACATAATGTAATCTAGCATTATCTATAAAAATTATCTAAAAACTGTCTTTCCCACATTTCAGCTGCTCTATCACATTCTCGTGGATCAAAATCATCATCATCGCCGTCATATTCTTGATCGTCGTGGTTAAGGGCTAGATCTTCATCACGATCATATTTCCAATCGTTCATTGTGTTTCTCCTTTCTCTTTTCTTTTATTGATGTTTTTTCTATCACAGTGTGCGTGATGTAAAACAGCTTCCCAGATTCGTTTTTTAACCTCTTCAGGGAGGGCTTTATTCTCAATAATTAACTTCAATTTTTTATAATTTTCTAATTTTCTGATTGTTCGTTTAAGATGATTTGTTTAATCATTTCGTAGTTTTCATTTTGATAGGTCATAATATTTTCCTTTTAATTTGATATAGAAACGCACTAAATTAAGTTCTGGCTTAGCTATCCTTAAATTAGTAATTGTACGATTACCCAGACCTTTAGCGGATCTCTTAATCAATGCGTTTCCTAATGCCTACTTAGCGACTTTCAGAATACAACATATTATGCTGATAATATGCATTAACTAAGTAGGCATTAGATAACGGTTCGTGGGCTTGTTCGCCTGTTTCCCCCAACCGTTGTAGCAACTATTTCTAGTCGTGGTTTTCCACTCAAGCTAGTAAGCAGTGCTGCCCTTGACCTACCAAACGCCTCTCTTCGTTTCTGATTTCTCAACACGTAGTACAGTTTTCTGCTCGGGGGTTACTCAACTTAACGCAGTTGATCACTTACCGCCATTGCCACGCCAATTTGTTAAAGAACATTGAGATGTTGTTATCTCGTTTTGATGTGGTTATATTACCTGCGGTTTTATTTATTGTAAATACCGCAAGTTATATAAAAATAAATTATTTGCGGTAACTTTTTATAAGTATTTGAGTTTTAAGGAAATAAAAATTTTGGAAAGGAGTTTAATTGCTTAATTTTTAAGCAAGTTGATGTTGTTGAACGGTAGAAATGGACAAAAGAACTTGTTTAATGGACAAATGAACAGTTGACTTTTCAAGAAAAGTTGAGGGGAGATTAAAGATAATGAATAACAAGGAAGCTGATAAATTTCTTTTTTTTCAAGTAATTATAAATTGATATTCAGTTTGTTATTTTGCGTTAATTGAGATAAGCGGACTATTTCGTGGTGCCACGAAAATGGTAGGGGAGTTGGGCAAAAGAAAACCGCCGTGAGGGCGGTTTGATCTTTTACAGATTATAAGATATTTATTGAAGTTACTTTTTGTAACCTACCTTTTTTCTTATTGATATATAGGCTTTCACCTTTACATCGAATTTGCTGTCCTGTTTTGTGTGCTTCGGCTGCTAGTTGGTATTGCTCTGGAGATAGGTCAATTCTAGTTTCAACTGTTTTGTTTTCAATTTTACAAGGTACTTGAATATAACCACCTTCAGCTAAATTACTGGAATGCAAGCCTACAATCTTACCGATGATTTCATAGTGGGGGAGAGTGTATTCCCCTTGATAATACTTAGACGCAATCTGTACAACTTTAATTTCATTTCGATCAAATTGAAAGTTAACCTCAGAAGGCATTGCTTCGTCACTAATTTCACCTGCTTGGAGTTTAATTTCGACTTTTCTTTGCTGTTCTGAGCCACTTAAGCCAATAATAGCCTCACAAAGATTATGACTAACTCCTTCTGGTATCAATTCAGCAAAACTTGTCGGGTTGTTCTCATAATGTGTAATTTTTTCTTTCAGTTTTTTAAGGCTATTGACTAAATTATGCGATACACTTCGAGAAAATGAAATCGCTTGAATGATTTCTTTTTGATCTTTAACTTCAATATTTTCAACAGGATAAGATAAATTGACGATATAGCTTCCTATTTGGGTTTGCCCTAAACGAACTTGAGACATAAACTCGACCACATTTTTCCCCCCTGAATTGCTCCTAAAAATAGCTTTTTTATTTTTAGCTGAAAGTGCTAACGCATTAATTAAGTGTTTAGTTTTTTCAAATAACTTCACTCCGTCATCTAGCGGGATTGTACCATCTTTGACGCTTTCTCCGACAACTCGAACAGATAGTTTGTCTGTATATTGATTTAAAATATTGAGTCTTAATGTGTCTATTGTTTTTCCTTCAAAATTAGCAAGCCTTTTAAGTGCTTTGTTCAATACTTCATCACCATCTTCCGTACTTGGTTTTGGTAGCGTAATTTCTAAAATTTGATGCACTAGTTCTTTTTGCCAAATAATAGCGTACTCTAACTCAAACGCAATTTGCCAATTTTTAACACTTAAATAGCGAGCAAGCTGTTCGAGAAACAGTAACGTATCCGTTTTATTGTTTTTCATAAGTTGCTCCTACTCTAGCACATTCAATCATTTGAATTAATACATCAGTGGTAAATCGTTGGTTTTCTGGAATTTTAAGTGTAACACTGCCTTTATTTGATGTTGCTGGAAAATCTTTTAATGATATCCAATAGCAGTGTCTTTTTAAAGTCATAAATTTCTTTTTATGTGAGAGCCATTGACTCGGTTTTTTGGGCAAATCACATACAATTAAGTAACGTGGATTGACACAATTTTTTCTTAAATCATCATAGTTCTTCTTTTTGAGTGTATAGCTTACCATACCATTTTTAATCTGAATATTACCTTCTGATTTTAATTGTAGCTTTATTTCAGGATCGCTTCGCTTTCCTTTTTCTGTTGGGAACTCTGCAGAAATAGCAAGATCGACACTATGATCATCAACAACTGGTGTTGCATGATTAAAGCCTGCTTTAGCTGTTATAGCTAATACATAAGCAATATTAAATTGTTCCATTTGTTGTGTTTTTGATAGCATGATTATTACCCAATAAACTCAACTTTTACTCTACAAATAACCCCTATGCTCAACCGCCACGCCAAACCTACCCAATAAAATTCAACTTTTGGCTTTGATGAACGATCACTTTCCCTTGAATAAAGAGTTGGTTTTCATCATCAATGTCCCATTCTTTGTAAGTTTTGTTATCAGATAACACAAGGAATTTCTCGCCTATACGTTGTAACCGCTTAATATATAAAGCATTTTTATAGTTGAAAATATAAACGCCATCACCATCAAATGATTGAATTTTGATATTAACAAACACCATATCGCCAGAATTGAAGGTTGGTGCCATTGAATCGCCTTTGATATTGATAACTCTAATACCATCAGGATTAATTCCTCTAAATAACGTGTAATATTGTTCAGGGACGTAATAAAGACGGCTCACCACTTCAACAAGATCGCCTGTTGAACCGTTACCAGCACTGGCTTCAACATTTAGCACATCAATGATAATTTTTTCTCCTTCATTTTTTGTGGATGCCAATAATGCAATCTCTTCTTTATCAATGGTTTTCGCCATTTCTGCGATCTCAATGGCTAATCTCTCACTAAATGTGCTGACAGTAACTTTCAATAGTTTTGCGAATTTGGTTGCGATATAGGCGTTTAGTGCGTTGATGCCATTAAGATAATGATTTATCGCACTTTGGCTCATTCCAAAATATTCAGCCACCTCAGCTTGGCTTAAATTTAATTCTGCTTTTTTTTGTTCAAAAATTTTTTTCAGTTCTGCACATTCGTTTTTTTGTTCTTCTGTAAGTGCTTTTTTCTTTGTTGATATAGACATAACGTCCTCCTATTTTGGGTAATCCTATAACCGTTGGTTATAAAAGTAAAACAACCGCCGATATTTACAAATAAATTATTTGCGGTAATATATGTTTTTATTTATCCCTAGCGAGGTTCTATGAAACGAATTTCACTTTCTGAATATGCAAATAAGCACGGTCAGTGGAAAACTGCTAAAGATTTAAATGTAACTCAGGCTGCAATTAGTAAAGCAATACAAGCACAGAGAAATATTTATTTGTTTGTTGATAAGAAAGGTAATGCAGTTCGAGGGGAAGAGTTGCGTCCTTTTCCGCATCAACAAAGTTAATGTAATTAAAAGGAACTGCAATGGCACGCAATGAATTAAGCAAATCTGCAATGAGAATTGCGGATTTAATCAGAAGAAAATCTGTTGAGAGAACAGATAAAGAAATCGCAGAAAGTATTGGGGTAGATCCAAGCACACTTTGTCGATTCAAAGCCGATCATCTCGATAAGTTTTGTGCTTTTTTAGATGAACTAGGTTTAGTCGTCAGAGAAAAGCATAGCGATGATGAAGAGAGGAAAGCATTAATCACTTTAGCTAAAAAAGCGATTGATGAGATGGAGTAATAAAAAACCACCGTTGCAGCGGTGGTTTAGGAGGTTAAATGAACCAATTAATTAAAATTGATAATACAGAAATTAGACAAGACGGTCAAGGACGATATTGTCTAAATGATTTACATCGTGCGAGTGGTGGAAATCCTATTCACGCACCAAGCCAATTTTTGCGCTTAAAAGGGACAAAAGAGTTTGTCGCTATATTAGATAAGCACAATGCAGATTTGCATTCTGCTTTAGAAATAAACAATGGTGGAATAAATCAAGGCTGTTATGCATGTGAAAAATTAGTGTACAAATATGCAGCGTGGATTAATCCTGAATTTGAAGTAAAAGTTTATGAGATTTTCGATAAAGTACTTAAAGGTGAATTTCAACCTATCAAAACACAAATCCCCCAAACATTACCCGAAGCCTTGCGCTTAGCCGCAGATTTAGCGGAGCAAAATCAAACATTAGCTTTAGAAAATAAAGAACTAAAACCAAAAGCCGCATTTGTCGATCATTATGTTGAAGTCGGCACAAGTAAATCGCTGCGAGAAGTGGCAAAGATTTTGAAAATGCCAGAAAAAGCAATGATCGATCGTCTTATTAGTGATCGTTTGTTATATCGCCAATCAGGAAAATTATTGCCATTCGCTACTGAGAAAGTTAAGCCACTTTTTACGGTGAAAACGGGAACGGCTGAACACGGACATAACTATACGCAAACTCGAGTTACCGCTGAGGGTATGCGTTTTATTGCTGAACAATATGCAACGGAGTTAATGCTATGAGTATGTTATTAATGGTTAAAGCAATGCAGTGTAAAGTTGGGAATGCTACTCGTAAGTTGGTATTACTGAAATTAGCGGATAATGCCAATGATAACGGCGTTTGTTTCCCCTCTTATCAACATATTGCAGATCAGTGTGAGATTACTCGCCGCAGTGCGATCTCGCATATTGAGGCATTGATAGAAACGGGCTTTGTTGAGAAAAAAACACGCAAAACGCCAGAGGGTAACACCTCAAATTTATATATTTTACATCTAGATCAAGGCAGTGAAAATTCTGCACCACCTAGTGAAAATATTTCACCCAGAACCAGTCACTCTATTAACCAGTCAATTAACCATAAAAAAACTACGCAAAAAAAGCCGACCGAACTTGAGCTTTTGTCAGAGTTTGGGATTACAGAACAGCTTGCTGAAGATTTTATTACGCATCGCAAAGCGAAAAAAGCACCGATTACAAAAACTGCACTGGAGCGCCTACAAAAACAAGCCGATTTAGCCGGTTTACCGCTTGCGGAGGTGGCGGAAATTATGATTGAGCGTGGCTGGCGAGGCTTTAAAGCCGATTGGGATTGGCAAGAAATGCCGCAACGTCAGCCTAAAAAATCAAAATTTGATGACAACGACGACAGCTGGTGGCGTGGCAAAACGATTGAGATTAGGGGGTATTGATGATGCGGAATTTTGCAAATACAGAATTGACAGCGTTGGTTGGCAGTGAACCAGCCTATCAAGCCCCGGCAGGCAAGCAAGAAATCCCTCCGCACGTTGCTAAATTTGTCGATCGCTTATTTGTGCGATTAAAAGCGGTATTCCCAGCGTGGCAAGCGGCATTTGATGGCGAAGAGGGCTATCAGGAAGCAAAACGACTTTGGCTTGAAGCGTTGGTGAATAACGGTATTACCACCGCCGCTCAATTCAAGCGAGGTATTGCACAAGCGGAACGAGAGAGTACCCCATTCTTTCCTAGCGTTGGGCAATTTATTGTTTGGTGCAAGGCTGAAAATTACGCTGAATTAGGTTTGCCTGATGAAGCGGAATTAAAGCACCGCTTAAATAAATTCCGTGCATTTGGCGGCTTTTACAACATTGAAAATTTTGAGTTTGCATCAACCGCTGAATATTGGTTGATTACCAAAATTGCCAATGACGCACAGCAAAAAGCGTACACCGAGATGCAAGAGGATAAGGCGATTAAAAAAGCCTTAGAAGAAATGGCAAATCGTTTAAAAAGCGGTGTGAAATTGCCTGAGCCTGTAAGAACTATCGCTAAAGAAACCACGTTTAATCCGCATAATCCACAAGCGGTAAAACGCTTTTTTAATCGTCCAGAATTACAGTTTTAGGAGAGAAAATGGAGTTTGATAAAGATACCTACCGCACCCCGAAATATATCATCAATTATATCCGCATACGTTATGGCTATTGGAATGCGTGGATTGATGGTTGTGCGACCAGCCAAAATGCGGTGTTTGATAGTTACATTGGAAAATTTGGCGTTGCAGAAGATTTTTTAGCGTTTGATCCGTTAGAAATAGTGTGTGATTTTGCCGATCATACTCTCTCATTTTTCGTCAATCCGCCTTACTCCAACCCGTTGCCGTTTGTGAAACGAGCGGCAGAGCTTAAGGCTCAGGGCTTTTTGGTGGTGATGTTATTGCCGGCAGATAAATCAACAGCGTGGTATAAGGTGATTGAAGAAAAGGCAACAGAGGTCATTGATATAACCGGTTATTATGACGAAAAAGGCAGATGGAAAAACGGACGGATTAGCTTTTTACACCCAACAGAAAATGTTGAAGTGAAAGGCAACAACAAAGGCTCAATGATTGCCGTGTTTGACCCGACAATGCAAGGCTTTGTTACTCGTCAAGTGAGTTTGGATTTTGTGATGAAGTGTGGTGGGTATGGAAAATAAGCAACGCTTTTTCTTGCGTAACAGACGCATACAAGCGAATGCCATTGGGGTAATCCATTCCCTTACTTTAGATGAACAAAATCCCGTTGTGGTGGAAATAAAGCCCTTAACACGCACGTTAGCACAGAATGCAAAACTTCACGCAATGCTTGGCGATATTGCGAAACAATGCGAGTTTCAGGGGAAAAAACGTGACATTGAAACGTGGAAAATGATTATGGTGTCCGCTCACAAAATCGCAACGGGTGGGCAAGCAGAAATGGCAATCGGGCTGGAGGGAGAGGTGATTAATTTGCGTGAAAGCACGGCACAAATGGGAGTGAAACGGTTAGCCAGTTTGATTGATTATGTTGAGGCGTGGGGTGAGGTGAATGGCGTGAGATTTAGCAACAAGCAAGGGTTTTACGGCTATTAAAAACCGCACCGAAGTGCGGTTGGATTAGGGTTAAAAATTGTTGCGGAGTTGTGGTCGTTTTTGTTTATCCGCAAATTGTCTTAGCCTTGGTAGGCTGCGAGTCCAGTTGTTATCTTTGTGTGGCTCAAAGGCGATTTCTTGAGTGAGTTTGTTTAGGAGTTGGTTGGCGTCTGCCAAAACAGGGCTAAATTCCGCTACAAGTGAATGTGCTTTAGGTGCAAATGAAGAGCCGAGTTGTTGTAAGGCTGGGGTAAGGTGTTTGATTAGCTGTTGTTGTTCAGACATCGCAATCCATAACCAGACAAGGGTTTGTAGCTCATACTCAGAGAGTTCAGTTGAGAATGTTTTTTCAGGCTCAGGCAAAGCGAGTTGTTGGGGGTGTGTGCCAATGCCGTTGAGAGCCATAAAGGCACGGATCACTTTGAGATGAAAAGCAGCACTGATCCAAGCGGCGTAGGCGATAACGAGTTCTTGGCAGGCGTATGTGCCAACACCGTTTTTAACAACTAAAACAGAGCTTCTCAGATCTGAGCTGTGAGAATTCTCACAGGTAACTTTTTCAGCGTTTAGCTCTGAGATTAATGCCTGAGTTTGCTCGTTACGAATAAAAAAAGTAGGACGATGTTTTGGATCATTTCCGCTAGCTATATGAAGATCGTTTAGAGAGTAAAGGTTATCTAAAGTACGGATTGAGGTATTAAGAATGGTTAAATTTTTCATTGTGTATTTCCTTTTGATGGAAGCCCTAATTTTGAGTTAGGGCGATCGACAGCTCAAAACCAGTACACAATCTGGCGGAGTTATTCCCTTTCGGTATTTTATTCCTCGCACTGTCGATCATTGATATTAAATTTTATTTTTGTACCAAGCGTTAAGAAAAAAAGAAAAGGAGAAACACTAGATACAAAAAAATCACGCTAACGGGGTGAATTACCGTTGTGTATAAGGCTTTTGAGACCTATGGGGAAATCCTACCCTCGACAAGGTGAGTTGTCAAGGGTGAGGGAATTATTCTCGTAGTTCTTTTTGTGAAGCAACGGCTAAAAAATGGCTACGATCTTTGTAAATCGGGTTGCTTGCTACACGGCTATCAATGCGTTTGATGAGATATTCCGGCAAGCTGATATTAATACGGTGGCGTTTGCCTTGATATGCGGAAATGTCCACATCAAGCAGTAACCAAGTATCGCAGTAGTTAAAGTCTTCTAGGGTTTGGTAGTGTCTATAACCTTTATCTTGAAGCTCACTGATATTTGTGCCGTCTTCAAACATCATTTCTAAGATGGAATGAATGGCGTCTGTTACTTGAATAGGGATTTCTTCAAGGGTATCTGCTGCACTAATGCAAGCATATTTATCTGTAAATAATACAGGCACGGCAATACCGTAAGCCTCATTTTCGTTATCAGGGGTTTCAATGCCGATAGTAAATAACATAGTCGCTCCTTGTGGGTTAGCTCGGCAGAGCTATAAAAGCCCTGCCGATTTTTTGATGGATCTGATAGTGCCTATTGGTAAATCTTTTTTGGGATGCGGAACAGGGAACGTCTTTCCTGTTTTAGGTGAGTACCAAATATGGTGTGACCCTTTACATCTCAATTCAGTGCAACCAATGGCTTTCAGTTCCTCGATTAAGTCGCGTGAGTGCATGCTTTCTCCTTGTCGTCTTAATCAAGGGTAATTATACACACATATACACATAAATCAAGTTATTTTTTATAATTGAGGTAAAAATGCAAAAGAAACGAAAACGTAAATATAAATGCAAGGTTTGCGGTAGTTACTACACAAAAACTATTAGCAGTTTGCAGAAAGTGTGTAGTGTTGAATGTGCGATAAAACTTAGCAAAGAACAGGCACGTAAAAAGCGTGAAAAACTAGATAAACAAGCAAGGGTAGAAAGTAAAAAGCGATTATCAGCATTAAAAGAGAAAAATAAAACTAAAGGGCAATTAATTAAAGAAGCTCAAGAAGCAGTTAATAGATATATTCGTGTTCGTGATGAAAATAAAGAATGTATTTCGTGCGGAACGCCATTAATCAGTGAAAAGCTCGGTGGTGGATTTGACGCTGGACATTATCGCAGTCGTGGTGCTGCTCCGCATTTACGTTTTTATACCTTAAATATTCACGGGCAATGCAAACGTTGTAATCGTTATTTAGGCGGTAATTATCACGAATATCGTGTTGGACTGATTGAACGATTGGGTATTAAGAAAGTAGAGGAAATAGAAGCAGACAATCGAGAAAGACACTACAGTAATGATGATTTAAAACGCATTAAAAGAATCTTTAATAAGAAAACTAGGTTAATTCAAAGAAAGCGAGGTTAGAAATGGAATTGGTTTTTAATAATATCCGTAGAGTGTTTATTCAATGGGGCTATTGGGCAACGCCTCGTTTGGGTACTGAATACCCTAGTTTATCAATTAGTATTCCGCTTCCGCCTGATGAAAGCGATAGAAGAGTTTTGCCTATTAGTGATGTTCTAGCATTAAAAATAGAGGATTGTTTGATTGTTATGCGTAAAGTTACGCCTGATTTATATGATCTGTTTATGGCAACTTATGCATATCGATTGCCGCTTTATACGGAATATGATAAAGATCGTATTCCTGTGAGATACGGGATATTAGAGTTATTTAATATAAGCAAAGCACAATATTTTCATCAGATGAAAATAGCGGAAACGTCATTAAAATTAATGCTTACAAAAGATGAGTGTATCTTTCTTGCGTGATTGCTTTTTTTCTTTTATTGTGATATGATTATATCACAATATGAAGAGGTAAAATATGATTAAGAGTTTTAAGCATAAAGGATTGAAGCAATTCTTTGAAAAGGGAATAACTAAAGGATTGCGAGCAGATCATATACGTAAAATTAATGGTATTTTATCTCTTATAGATCGTTCTGTTATTGTTGATGATTTCATTCAGTTTTATCAATGCCACGAATTAAAAGGGGATAGAAAAGGAATATATTCAATGACAGTATCAGGCAATTATCGCATTACTTTTGAATTTATTAATGGTGATGCGTATATTTTAAATTATGAAGATTATCATTAGTGAGGTGAATAATTATGCGTAAACCAGCACATCCAGGTGAAGTCTTATTAGATGGGTTTATTGAGCCAAATAACATAAAAATTAATGACCTTGCTACTCATCTTGGATTTTCAAGAGAAACACTTTCTAGAGTTTTACATGGTAAAACTGCAATGACAGCGAATTTAGCTATTGCACTCGAGGAGGCAGGCATTAGTACAGCTAGATTATGGCTTGCATTACAAACCGATTATGATTTATGGGAGTTAAAACAAAAAAGAGTAAATCATATAGAACCATTTAATTATGCAATAGTTTAAAAAAACTGTTGATTTGTCTAGACAAAAGTTGTATAAATTAAGTTATAGTGAGATTTTTACATCTTGAAGAAAGTTCGATAGAAATATCGGGCTTTTTTGTTTTTAAAAAGTCGTAAGTTAAAATGTTTTTGTCAGCCCTGATCGGAAACGGTCGGGGTTTTTTATTGCCTCTGAAATGGAGGTGGAGAAATGAAAATGCCAGACAAAGATCCTGGAGTATGGCTCATTATCTGGGCGTACCTCCAACAAAACTACAATGCCATTGCGGGTTTCGTGATGGCTTTTTTTATGTCTATGTTACGGGCTTGGTTTTTGCAACAAAAAAGTTCATATCGTCAACGGATATTAGATGGTGCGATATGTGGAGCATTAACACTCTCGTGTATGTCGTTATTAAATCATTTTGGCTTGCACGAAAATTTATCAACCTTTATCGGCGGAATGATTGGTTTTATTGGTGCGGAAAAGATAAGAGAGTTTTTATTTAAATTTATTACTAAAAAGGTGAGCAAAGATGAGTAAGTTTAAATTTTCAACAACAAGCGAAATGAGGCTTGTCGGCGTACATCCTGATTTGGTTAAGGTGGTGCGTGCAGCGATTACGGAATCAGAATTTGATTTTATGGTTATTGAAGGGAAACGTAGTAAAGCAAGACAGGCTGAATTAGTGAAGAGAGGTGCAAGCAAAACAATGAATAGTCGTCATTTAACTGGTCACGCGGTTGATTTAGCGCCAATCACAGTTGAAAACGGCAAAGCGGTTATCGACTGGAACAACAAAGCTAAATTTAAAACGTTAGCCGAATTAATCAAATCTATCGGTAAGCGTTTGAATATTGATGTTGAGTGGGGCGGAGACTGGCGTTCGTTTTATGATGGACCGCACTTTCAGTTAAGTCGCAAAGCATACCCAGACAGGTGAGATATGTTCACAACAAATAAATGGCTATATGTGATAGCAATTATGACATTGTTACTTATTAGTGTCGCGTATCAATATCAACTGATAAAAAATTTAAAAAGCGAAATTGATAAACAGTCGGACACAATAGCGATACAAAGTGCAACGATTGTACAGCTACACGCAGATATGGCTAATAATCAAAGGCTAACATTAGAACTAAGTAAGTCGGAATCAGATGCGAGGAGTAAATCAGATGAGGTTATCAAAAATATATCCGCAGATGACAAAGCCAGTGATGCGTATAACAGTGTTGCTCCTAAGTCTATTATTGATTTCTTGCGCAAGTAAGCCAGTAACAATTGTTCAACCCAAAATTCCTGCTGTACTAATTAGTTATTTAGATCGTACTGAGTTTAATGGTCGTACTTACGGTGATGTAGCTCAGTATGCAGTGATACTCAAACGTGAGCGCGATATTTGTTTGAATCGAATTGATAGGATTAGAGAGTGGCAAACTGAACACGTTCAGCATTAAAAGGTACTCCTGAGGGGATAGCCTTTCCACGGGGTTACGGACTCGTGGTTTTTGGCAGTTTTTTGCATTTCTAGGCATCATCATCTTCTAGATTTTTGCGTATTTATTAAGCAGTTTTCGGTTTTGGATTTTTGTGATTATGGAAAATTTATTTGATCTCAAATTGAATATTAATCAGATCGCTGAAATCACGGGAATGCACCGCCAGACGGTATCTCAACGCGTTGCGGCTTTAACCCCAAGTGTGGGCAGCAATAGTAAATTAAAGCTCTATCCCCTTGCGGATTTGATACGGTTGGGATTGCAAGAAAAGATGACGGCAAATGTCGATGCAATGTCGCCGAATGACAGGCGTGCATTTTGGCAAGCAGAGAATGAACGGCTGAAATATGAGCGAGAAACTGGCGAGCTTATCCCAGCTTACGAAGTAGCTCAAGAAATGAGTATCTTGGCAAAATCGGTGGTACAGCAGCTTGAAACCTTGCCTGATATTTTAGAACGTGATGCCGGATTGCAACCTAATGCGCTTATGCGAGTGCAACAAGTGATTGATGATATTCGAGATCAAATGGCATTGCATATTCAAGAGACTGAACATAAGGAAGAGTAATGTTTGCATCAGCAAAAGACATTCGCCGAGATATTGCCAACGCAATAAAAGCTCCGAGACGAATGAAAGTTTCCGAAGCAGTGGCAGAATATATGCGTGTGCCAATTGGTGGCGGAAACTCAGTAAAATGGGATAAACATACCGCTGCTTATATCCTAGAACCAATGGACTGCCTAAGCTCTCGTGAATATGATGCGGTGATTTTTGTAGGCCCTGCACGAACAGGCAAAACCATTGGCTTGATTGATGGTTGGATAAGTTATTCAATTATTTGCGATCCGTCTGATTTTTTACTCGTACAGCTTACTCAAGAAAAAGCGAGTGAACATAGCCGGAAAAGACTTGATCGCACGTTCCGTTGTTCACCTGAAATTGCTAAACGGCTTAGTCCGCGCAAAAACGACAATAATGTTCACGACAAATATTTTCGTGCTGGAAATTTGCTTAAAATTGGCTGGCCATCAATCAATGTATTATCTTCATCAGATTACAAATATGTGGCTTTAACGGATTATGACCGTTGGCCAGAAGATATTGACGGCGAGGGTGATGGTTTTTCCCTTGCCAGCAAGCGAACCACAACCTTTATGTCCGCCGGAATGACCTTAGTGGAAAGCTCACCAGGGAAAGACATTGTTGATATAAAACATCTACCTAAATCAACGCACGAAGCCCCACCGACAACCGGTATTTTAAGTCTATACAATCGAGGCGACCGTCGCCGGTTTTATTGGCAATGTCCTGAATGTGCAGAATATTTTGAGCCATCAATGGCGAATATGGTGGGATTTCGTGATGAGCCGGATTTTGTCAAAGCCAGTGAAAATGCACGTTTACAATGTCCACATTGCCAGCATTTGATCTCACCGGAAATGAAGCGAGATCTTAACATTCGTGGCGTATGGTTAAAAGAAGGGCAACACATTGATAAAGAGGGTAACATTCACGGTGAAGGGCGAAAATCTCGCATTGCCTCTTTTTGGCTTGAAGGACCAGCTGCCGCTTATCAAACGTGGGCGCAACTGACCTATAAGCTCCTTAATGCTGAACAGGAATATGAATTAACCGGCAGTGAGGAAACCTTAAAAGCGGTGATCAATACTGACTGGGGCTTGCCTTACTTACCGCGTTCTGCGCTGGAACAACGGCGTGCTGATGAGTTAATGGAACGTCGTGAAGATGCTGACAAGGATAATAAGACAGTGCCTGCACAATGCCGTTTTCTTATTGCGGCTGTGGATGTTCAAGGCGGACGCAACCGCCGTTTTGTGGTGCAAATTGTCGGCTATGGTGAAAATGGCGAACGTTGGTTAATTGACCGTTATAACATTTCGCACACCTTGCCCGATGCTGACGGTGTGATTGAACCGATTGATCCAAGATTGCCCGATGATTGGTTCATTCTTATTACTGATGTATTAAAAAAACAGTACCCTCTTGCTAACAATCCAGAGCATTTTATGCCCATTCTGGCAATGGCGGTGGATAGTGGAGGAGAGGAGGGCGTAACCGATAATGCTTATAAGTTTTGGCGACAATGTCGGCGAGAAGGGCTAAGTAAAAAAGTGTATCTCGTTAAAGGTGACAGCACTAAACGGCAAAAACTCATTACCAAAACCTATCCGGATAATACATCACGTTCAGATCGACACTCATCAGCGCGCGGTGATGTGCCGTTGTATTTATTGCAAACCGATTATCTCAAAGACCGCATTAATAATGCACTTACTCGCCAAACGGAAGGGGCAAATTACATTCACTTCCCACGCTGGCTTGGTGAATGGTTTTTTGATGAATTGGTTTATGAAGAGCGTGGGCCAGACGGAAAATGGCGTAAACCTGGTAAAGGCAACAATGAAGCCTTTGACTTATTTTGTTACGCCCACGCTATTGCGATTTTACGTGGCTATGAGCGGATTAAATGGGGTGATGAAAAGCAAGTGCCTGATTGGGCAAAATTGCCCGAGATTAACCCCAATATTTTAAGAAACTCCACCGCACATCACACTGAAGAAAGTGCGGTAGAAAAAACGCAAGAATTACCTCTCAAAGCCAATATGACGAAAGAAAATGCCACTTGGCTGACAGGAAAACCTTATCGAAAAAGAGGGTGGTTATGAGCCTTTATACCATTGATGAACTAAAACAAAAAATCCGTTTACTTGATGAAAAAATTGAAACCGCGCAAAGCCAAGTGAGTTTTAACGGACGAGCGGTTTCTTGGCAGATTAATGAGCTGAGTAAACAGCGTGATCGCTATCAATCAATGTTAGACGAAATGCTGGCACGAAGTGGGCAAAAAGTAAAAAAACATAGCATCAAATATGCGAGGTTTATTTAATGAACTTTTTAGAAAAAACCATTGCCGCACTGTCGCCACAATGGGCGGCAAAACGGTCTAAAAGCCGTTATGTACTCAATACTTATGAGGCTGCATTGCCCAGTCGAACCCATAAAGCTAGCCGAGATGGGCAAGGGGCGAATACTAATGTACGGCAAAGTGCGGTGAGTTTACGTGAACAAGCCCGTGCGTTAGACCAAAACCACGATATTGTGATTGGCATTTTGGACAAGCTCGAAGAACGGGTAATTGGCTCAAAAGGCATTCATATTGAACCGCAACCCCTAATGAAAAATGGTGATGTCCACAAAGGACTTGCGGAACAAATCCGTAAATTGTGGGCGGAATGGTCTATTAAGCCTGAAGTTACTGGGCTTTATACACGCCCTGCACTGGAAAGAATGTTATTACGCACGTGGTTGCGTGATGGCGAGGTGTTCGTTCAGTTGGTGAAAGGAAAAGTACAGGGCTTGGTTCACGCCTCTAATATTCCTTTTTCCTTGGAGGCATTGGAACCTGACTTTGTGCCAATGAATACTGATGTGGCAAAAGAAAATTTGCTACAGGGGGTGTATCTCAATGCGTGGCGTAAGCCTACAGGTTATCAAGTTTACTTAGATAATCCGCAAGAGTCAGGGAAATTTTACGACAAAGTTAAAACCGTCTCGGCAGAAAATATGTTGCACTTGGCTTTTCGTAAGCGATTACATCAAATCCGTGGTGTCAGTATGTTGCACGGTGTGATTGTACGCCTTGCTGATTTGAAAGAGTATGAAGAAAGCGAACGCGTTGCTGCGCGTATTGCCGCTGCAATGACGCTGTATATCAAAAAAGGCGATGCACAACTTTATGACACGGAAGACACCAGCGAGAGCGGAGAACGGTTATTTGACATCGCCCCTGGTGCGGTCATAGATGATCTAAAACCGGGTGAAGATATTGGCTTAATTAATTCCAATCGTCCAAACACCAATTTAGAGAGTTTCCGCAACGGGCAATTACGTGCGACTGCAGCCGGCACACGTTCCAGTTATTCCAGTATTGCCCGAGATTATAACGGCACCTATTCTGCGCAACGGCAAGAATTAGTAGAAAGTTTTGAAGGCTATGCGGTGTTGCAAGATACCTTTGTAGCGGCAATCTCTCGTCCGATTTACCGAGAATGGCTCAAAATGGCAATCGCTGCACAAGCTATTCAAGTTCCCTCTGATGTTGATCCCGATTCACTTTTTAATGCGGTTTATTCTGGCCCAGTAATGCCGTGGATTGATCCAATTAAAGAAGCGAATGCGTGGAAAGAACGGATCAAGGGCGGACTTGCCACGGAAAGCCAAGCAATCCGTGCGAGTGGCAATAATCCGGCAGAAG
Organism: Gallibacterium genomosp. 2; assembly: GCF_000771895.1. Taxonomy (NCBI): domain Bacteria; kingdom Pseudomonadati; phylum Pseudomonadota; class Gammaproteobacteria; order Pasteurellales; family Pasteurellaceae; genus Gallibacterium; species Gallibacterium genomosp. 2. Next base: position 2,158 of record NZ_JPXY01000061.1, on the reverse strand, counting down.
TGAAACGGCAACGGATTGTTGAAGTGCAAGAAAATAAACAAGCTGGGCTTAAATTTGATACCGATTTGACCAATACACAAGGAATAATCAATGAAAAAAAAGCAAATGATACTCGCACCCGTAGCGATGACGAACAACAAGATGAATAATCAATCTTGGTTTTCTATTAAAGCCTCCGCCAATCAAAGTGCGGAGGTTTTTATTTATGATGAAATTGGAATGTGGGGCGTTTCGGCGCAGCAATTTGCCAATGAGCTAAAAGAGATTGGCAATGTGCGTCAAATTAATCTCCATATTCATTCGCCCGGCGGCGATGTGTTTGATGGCATTGCCATTTATAACTTGCTGAAGAATCACCCCGCAAATAAGACCGTCTATATTGACGGTCTTGCTGCATCTATGGCTTCAGTTATCGCAATGGCAGGCGATGAAGTGATTATGCCTGAAAACGCAATGCTAATGATCCATAAGCCTTGGGGCATTCAAGGCGGTGATGCGGAAGAACTGCGTAAATATGCGGATTTATTGGATAAAGTGGAAAGTACGTTATTGATGGCGTACACCGCAAAAACAGGCAAATCCGAAGATGAATTAGCGGCAATGCTCGCTGTGGAAACTTGGCTTACTGGCAAAGAATGCGTTGAGCTTGGTTTCGCTGACAAACTGGCCGAACCCCTTGTGGCGATGGCTTCCATTCAATCGAAAAAAATAGAGGATTTTACTAATATGCCTAATGAACTCAAAAATATGTTGTTGAAGCCACAAGGCAACGCAAAAAATCAGAACGTGGCACCAGAACAAAACACCGAACAACCACAAGCGCACGAAAAGCCAGCGGTGCAAACGGTAGATAATACCGCACAAGTGCAAGCGCAAATGGCACAACGAAATACCGCAATCAAGGCGGTATTTGCCCCATTCAACGGTCAATTTAATGATTTGTTGGTGGAATGCTTAGGCGATGTAACAATGACCGCAGAACAAGCCAAAGATAAATTATTGGCAAAACTCGGTGAAAACACCACGCCAAGTGTACCGCAAAACCATATTCACGCTGCCAATGGTAATATTGTCGGCGATAGCGTGAAAGCCTCTTTACTTGCTCGTGCAGGCTTTGAAAAAGCAGAAAAAGACAACGCCTATAATTCGATGACCTTGCGTGAATTGGCACGAGCCTCTTTAGTGGATCGCGGTATTGGCATTGCCGGAATGAATGCAATGCAAATGGTAGGAATGGCATTTACCCATTCGACCTCTGATTTTGGTCAAATTTTGATTGATGTGGCACACAAATCCGTATTAAAAGGTTGGGCGGAAAGTACGGAAAACTTTGAACAATGGACGCACAAAGGTACGCTTACCGATTTTCGCCCAGCTTATCGTGTGGGCTTAGGTAGCTTTGAAAGTCTGCCTCAAGTTCGTGAAGGTGCGGAATATACTTATGTAACCCTTGGTGATACAGGTATGCACGTTTCACTTGCCACTTACGGAGCGTTATTCAGCCTCACACGCCAACTTATCATTAATGATGATATGCATATGCTTACCCAAGTGCCTTATAAACTTGGACAAGCGGCACGCGCGACGATTGCAGATTTAGTATTTGCTCAGCTCTTTGGCGATCCGGTGATGAGTTATGACGGTAAAAAACTTTATGATGCTGCACATAAAAACACCGTAACCAGTGGCGCAATGGATTTAGCTACCATTGATAAAGCCATCCAATTAATGAATGCGCAAAAATCCTTTGATGGTAAACAGCTTGCCATTGAACCTGATGTCTTGCTTGCACCAACCTCGCTTTATACTCGAGCAAAACAGATTTTAGGTTCAAACTCTGTGGAGGGGGCGGATATTAACGCTGGTATTATTAATCCATTAAAAGATGTGGTACCGGTTACCAAATCACAACGCTTACAAGCGGAGAATGCAAAAATTTGGTACTTACTCAATAAAGAGGCGATAGAAGTTTCTTATCTCAACGGCGTTGAACAGCCATTTATCGATCAGCAAACCGGCTTTACGGTGGACGGTGTAACCACCAAAGTGCGCATTGATGCTGGCGTAAATGTGTTGGATCACCGTGGTATTGTGCGTGTAACCAATAGCTAATAGTCTAGAAACGAGAAAACCCCGATTGCTTGCTGATCTGACCCCG
>NZ_JPXY01000060.1:0-10476 GCF_000771895.1 Gallibacterium genomosp. 2 | reverse complement strand
AGATCAAAATTGCTTTAGGTATTTTTACAACCGCTTGCACAGTAAATATTCTTGCAGCTTTTATATCAATAATAAAAGGGTTATTCCCTGTATTAAGAGAAAAATAATACTCCTATTTAGTTTGACAACCAACAGGCTTTTTTATTGCCAATTTTATAACCGTATTCTCCTAAGGTTGCCTTCAAATGAGATTTTTTCACCAAAATATGAATAGTAGTATTTTTAAAAGTAAGATTTTGTTATATCATACTCACAACTTATCAAGTTTTATTTATTAATAAAGCTTGTTTAAACAATAAAACTTATTGATAAATAAGAGTATTTTTAGAACAATATTTGGGAAACACCGTGAATAGTCATCAAAATCCAGCATATTTTGCTGAAACTGTACTTAACAGCTTTTGGAATAATATTATTCCTGTTGATCCTATTGCTATAGCAAAGTGTTTCGGAATTAACGTTGTTTACGATAATTTGCCTGGCGATGCATCAGGAGCATTGGTAAAAACTAAAGATATGGATTATCCGATAATTTTAGTAGATCAATCTGATCCTGATGTTCGTAAACGTTTTACCATCGCTCACGAAATTGGACACTATATCTATAATACATTTATTCTTGGACTAAAGAACTATGAAAAAATTGATTATAGAAATAGCAAATCAAGCGGTGGAACAGATACTGAAGAAATTTTTGCCAATAAATTCGCAGCAGCTCTATTAATGCCTGAAAGCTATTTAAAAACGTTAGACCTATCAAATCGTAGTATAGTAATTGAACAGTCGGCTGCTCTTAGAGTGTCTGCTGAAGCATTAAACTATCGCTTAGATTCCTTAAAAGGTTATTAGTTAGATGTCCCGACCTCCATTTGAAGAATTTATTCATCAAGTTTCAGAAGAAAAGAAACGAGAACAAGAAAAAGATATCATCAAAGAAAAAGCGGAAAAAAGTGCTAAAGATGAAGAAAGTTGGGCTAAAACCGACGAAGAAGAACAACGCTCAAAGAAACTCGACAACGATGATAAAGAAAATGATATTACCTTAAAATCACATTATGCTTACTTGTTAATCGGTGTAATGATTATCCAACTTTTTGTAATGAATGGGGTTTTCATAGGTGTTGGTGCCGGCGAACTAAAATATGATAACTATGTTCTTCATCTCTACATAACAGGAACCTTACTTGAGCTATTCGGCTTAGTACTTGTGATAACTAAATATCTCTTCAAAAATAAATAATTTGACAACCACCGCCCTTTGATTTAGGATATGTCCACTTTCAGCAAAATCTGAAAGTCGGGATCGCAGTCCTGAATATACGAGGTGGTGAGTAATGGCTACCTAAATGGTGGCTTTTTTTATAGCCGAAAATCAGCAAATCTACCTTTTTCACAAATTTGTGAAAAAGTCGTCAATGGTGAGCTGAATGAGGAGACCGAAAGGTCTGCCGTTTTCTCGTATAGCGGTACTGCGAACCTTGTTCAGTTCACCACCAGTTATTCGCAGTAGCTCGTGGTGAGTTCTAAAAACTTAATACGAGAAACTAAAAATGACAAATTCAAATTTAATTCCAGTCTTCAACGGTTTAATTGCAAATCAACCTGTACAACTCTGTAATGCTCGTGAACTACACGCATTTGTAGAAAGTAAACGTCAATATGGCGATTGGATAAAAGATCGCATAACCGACTACGGTTTCGTTCAAGATGAAGACTACATCATCGTAACCCAACGTACCAACGGCAGACCCCGCAAGGAATATCACATCACCCTTGATATGGGCAAAGAACTCGCAATGGTGGAACGCAACGAAAAAGGGCGAATGGTGCGTAAATACTTCATCGAATGCGAACGCAGGGCGAAAGAACTAACAAAACAACAACAACCCTTACCCCTTGCTGAAGTGGACGCAGACGAAGAAGCCATCCGCATTATCGCTAACCTGTACCACTCACTTAATGGTGCGTATGAAATGGGCGAAAAAATACGCAAGGAATACCCACATCTTGGCAGAGATATAGATAAATTTATTGGTGGGCATTATCTCTATAACCTTAATATGCCAACCGAAAACGCTTTAACCAAAGCGAGAAAATATGTTCAAGCCAAAAGCGAACGCATTATGTTCATCAAAGGAATGTTAAGCCTGCTTGACGAACAACCACAACCAAAGCGATTAAACAACTTCTAATCTAATTTAACTCACCGCCTTACCTTACTTTTTAGTGAGGCGGTTTATTGCACCCTAAATTCAGTAAATTGTTCAAATAAGGAGCAAAAAATGAAATTCACACTAGAGCCGATTTACCTTATTACCGCATTAATCATCGCCTTTGTTTTAGGCATTAGTTGCCAACCACAACCGGTCAACGCATTGGATAAAGACACCGATTATTACGACCACACGCTCAACCTTGAAACTACCTTAAGCGAGGAACAGCAACAATGGCAACAATGGGCAAAAGAAGAATGGAAAAAGGAACACGGCAATTTACAAACACCGCTAACAGCAGAACACGAAGCGGAAATTAGAGAACGATTAGCTAAGGGGGTGAGATGATGGATATTTTTGAACAGCTTAATCAACAAGCGAAACAGCTTAACCGCCAACGGCTTGAAATATTATTCCATCAACTCACGTTAGCTTTGCATCAGTATAAAACGGATCCACAGTGGAATAACTACTTTACTGAGCTTTTAGCTCATTACGAATATAACGACATTGTCAACGCAATACACCACTTACCAATTGATGAACAAGAGCGAGAGGGATTGTTACATCTACTAGAGATTAATCAATTCCACCTCGTGCAAGAAAACGAAATCGCAGACCACAGAACCTTTAACCAATTCAAATAAGAGGATAATAATATGGCACTTAAAATCATTTCATCAAAACAATCTATCGAAGTAAAAAACATCACTATCTGTATCTATGCTCCCCCAGCTTATGGAAAAACATCAACCGCATTTACAGCAAAAAATCCACTGCTGCTAGACTTCGATAATGGAGCATATCGTTCTCAATTCCGTAAAGATACGGTACAGATTGAATCTTGGCAAGATATTACAGGCTTAACAGAAGAGGATTTAAAGCCTTACGATACCATTATTATTGATACCGTAGGTCGTGCGTTAGATATGATTACGGTTGATATTCTAAGAAGTAATCAAAAAGGAACAACTAGAAATGGTGGAACTGAATTAAGTCAACAAGGCTATGGCACACTTAAAAATAGGTTTATTTCGTGGTTAAAACTTCTCCGCTCTTTCGGTAAAGATGTCGTTTTACTTTCACATATGACTGAGGAAAGAAAAAATGATGAGTTTGTAGAACGTTTGGATATTCAAGGCGGAGCGAAAAACGAAGTTTATAAAGTGGCAGATTTAATGGGAAGATTAGTCTTAAATGGCAATCAAAAAATTCTCGATTTTAACCCTAGCTCAACAGGCTTTGGTAAGAACCCAATAGGCTTACCTGTGATTGCTGTACCTAACTTTAAAGTTGAGCCTTTGTTCTTAGCGAATATTATCGAGCAAGTGAAAGCAGAATTAAATAAACAATCTGATGAAGCTATCAAGGAACAACAAGAACTTGATGAGGTGCACGCTAAATTCAGCGTTTTGTTAAATCCTGAAGAGTTTAACGAAATGATAGATCCAGATATGCCAACTTTACATAAGCAGCTATTAATGGATTATGCGAAAAAACAAGGAATTACTTTCAATAAAGAAAGCAAACAATTTGAAAAGGTCGCCGCATGATAAGAATCTCCGCAACAACATTAGAAGCCTACCGAAGATGGCTTGATAACGAAGATGCAACCATAGAAGATATGGTTGCTTATCTTGATAGAAAAATAGAACCTACTAAAGCAATGATGGCTGGCACTGCTTTTCATAAACTGCTTGAAACAAAACAAGGCGATCTCACAGTAGAAACAGTTGATGGTTTTACTTTTGATTTTAGTGAAATTGATAGTGATGTTTATATTCCAAAAATCAAAGAGTTTAAATTCACGGTTATGAGAAGAATTCTTGATGAAGATGTGACATTTGTTGGTGTTGTTGATGCGATGGATAGCAACACTGTTTTCGATCACAAGCTAACCTCATCAATAGATGTCGAAAAGAATTATGAGCCATCAATGCAATGGCGAGCGTATCTATCTTGGCTTAATTTAGATCATTTTACTTACAATCTTTTTAGACAGTATAACCCTGCTGCTACTCCTGATACCTTTTTAATTAAAGAAGCTGTTACCGTATCATTTCACAGGTATGAGGGTATGGATGAAGATATTGATAATATGGCAAAAAGTTTAATAATTTTTATTAAGGAGTACGCTCCACACCTAATTAATAGGGGGTAAATAATGGCAGGCATAAACAAAGCCATCATCATCGGCAATTTAGGGCAAGCTCCCGAAATCCGCACAATGCAAAACGGCGATCTAATTGCAACAATCAGCGTGGCAACCTCAGAAAGCTGGACTGATAAGCAAACAGGCGAACGGCGAGAACTCACCGAATGGCACAGAATTGTACTTTATCGGCGGTTAGCGGAAATTGCGGAGCAATACCTTAAAAAAGGCTCAAAAGTGTATGTTGAAGGGCGTATCAGAACCCGAAAATGGCAAGACAAAAATGGGCAAGAACGCTACATCACCGAAATTCAAGGCGACAGCTTGCAGATGTTAGATAGCCGTCAAGAGGGGCAAAACGCACAGGCTAACGCACCGACACAACCAGCACAAGCCAACAAGCCGAATGCTTACGCACAAGCAAAAAACGGCACTTACACCCCACCGCCACCAGCAGATTTTGATGATGAGACGCCTTTTTGACTCGTCTAACTTAAACAAAGTTAAACAATATCTAGACAATTTTAAACGATTGATTTTATTAATCATCAATAAAATCAATAAGATAGTGATTGTCTAAGTTAAACAAATACCATTTTAGTTAAACAACGGTTAAACAATTTTAGACAAACGCCCTCAAATGAGGGCTTTTTTACGAGGAAAAAATGAACACAGACCTACTCAACGAACGGGCCAAAACGCATGGCGACTTTATCAGCGGTGCAGAAACCTTTTATCACCTGATGAAACCGATTATTGAAAGCCAGCTTTTTGAACGCAACAAAGTCAAAGCCTATGCCGCCACAATGATTGCTGCCAAACTCACCCGAATTTGCAACGGTGATGAAACCTTCCCCGACCACTGGGACGACATTATCGGCTACGCTCAATTAGCCACCGGTAAGCAATTTGAACCACAGCAAGTGGTAAGTGTGCCGGTTGTGGATTATATAGAAAAGCCTAACCCAAACAGTTAGGCTTTTCCGAACAGTTGAGGAGTTATGAATGGGCTTGTTTAAGTAACAAAATTGCTTGTTCTAATATCTTTCCTTTTGAAATACCAAGCTCAACAGCAAGCCTATCTATTTCATCTGAAACAGATTGTGGAATTTTAAAAGACTTCGTTACAATGCCCCGCTTTGCCTCGCTACGAGCATTTATTTCGGTTCTTGACAATGCCATAATTATTCCCTATGATTTGAAGAACTGGGGGACTGGTACTCCCCCAGTAAGTTATCAGATTAATAAACTGGCAAAGACCAGAGTAATAAAACGATAACTAGGATAATACGGATTAACATATTATTATCCTCTTCGTTATCGTGAGGATTAAGCCTCACACTCACTTTCAAGCTATCCCTTGAAAGTGAGATTATTATAATGTATGTTTACATACAAGACAAGTAATATTTTAAGAAAGCCTGCAATGTTTATTGTGGGCTTTTTATTTGACACCGCCCAAACTTCGGATTAAGATAACCGCACTTACAAACATCTAGCGGAAATCCGCACCCGATAGCATAGCGGTTTTTTTATGCCTGAAATTTAAATCTACAGATCTGTAGATTTAAAAGCATTAAAAGTACAGATTTATACTTTTCCAAAGATCGGGGCGAGAGAACGATATACAATACATCTGAATAAGTTCCGCCGTCTAGATGCGGTAAGTTGAACCCCGATCACCCTACTTAAGTGTTCGGATAAATTAACTTAAAAACATCTAGGGGCATAAAAATGTCAAATTTAGCAATTCTTAATACTTCAGTTCGTACATACAAAAACCTTTATTCTTTAAACGACCTGCATAAAGCAAGTGGTTCGGAAAATAAGCATCAACCAGCTTTATTTATTCGTCTAGATACTACCAAAAATCTAATAGCAGAAATCGAAAGAGAAACACCCAACACAAAAGCGGTGAAAACTTTACGAGGTACACAAGGCGGAACATATGCTTGCAAAGAGCTAGTTATCGCTTACGCTGCTTGGATAAGCCCAGCTTTTCATTTAGTTGTATTACGAGCTTTCTTAAACCAAATTGAAAGTAAACCACAACAGATTGCGTTACCAGAACCAGAAAAAACAATCACCCTAAACTGGACGGAAAACGAACTTAAACGATTAGCCTCATTTTGGTGTGCCGCCTTTGAAATGCACCAAATGCTAAAACACATTGAACCAGGATTACGTACGATTGGTTCAAGTTTTGCCTCAACCGTTTATACTCAAGTTAGCGAATATCAATCTACACTTGACCTTATTCACGCACGACTTCAAGTAGATATTGATCCTTTGCAATATACAGACCCACAGAACGCACATTGGCAATATTGCTTAAACACAATCAATAACTACAAGCCGAGAGCGAAACTAATACCAGTTCGTAAATACAACTTCTAACTTAACCAACCGCCTTACCTTACTTTTTAGTGAGGCGGTTTATTGCACCCTAAATTCAGTAAATTGATTAAAGTTTAGTCATTGATTTGACAAAATTATCAAATCAAAAGGTGAAATTATGTTCAGAATTTTAATGATTATCGGCTTATTGTGGTGTGCGTATGAACTCGATTTAGGTTCAGACTGCGACGGGCATTATTGTGGAACAACTACGGATTTAATCACAAAAAACTAGAAGAAAAGAAAATGTTTTGGTTTAAAAATGCAATGATTTACCGCTTAACAAAAGCGATCGACTTCAGCAATCTATCGGCTCAGCTTGGCACTTGCGAATTTACGCCTTGCGGTAGTAGTGAGGCAAGTAAATTTGGCTGGATTGCACCACTTAGCACGAGCGAACAACTCTGCTTTGAGGCTAACGGACAAATTTTACTTGTCGCCCAGCGAGAAGAAAAAATCTTGCCAAATTATGTGATAACCAAAGAACTTGAAAGCCGAGTAAAAGCACTAGAAGAAAAAGAAAAACGCAAGCTAAAAAAAGTAGAACGGTTATCTATTAAAGATGATGTGGTTGCCTCTCTTTTGCCTCAAGCCTTTACCCGTAGCACCTACACCGCACTTTGGATTGATACACAAAACCAGTTGATTTATGTAGACGCAGGCTCAGCAAAACGGGCAGAAGATGTGTTAGCGTTACTACGTAAATCCCTAGGCTCATTGCCAGTTATCCCACTCGCCTTTGCAAACGAGCCATCACTCGTGATGACAGGCTGGATAAGCAACGCCCCCGATTGGCTGAGCGTGCTTGAAGAAGCTGAATTAGTTGGCTTTATTGAAGGTGGCGTAGCTAAATTTAAACAGCAAGATTTAGGTAGCGATGAAATAATCGAGTTACTCAAAGCAGGAAAAGTGGTAACGAAAATCGATTTAGATTGGGAAAACAATTTAAGTTTCGTGCTTTGCGAAGATGGCACACTCAAACGCCTTAAATTTGCTGATGAAATCAAAGAGAAAAATGATGACATTGCCAAAGAAGATATTGCTCAACGCTTTGACGCGGATTTTTTATTAATGACGGCAACCCTTTCAGAATTAACTAAGAGATTGCTCAATGAATTTGGCGGAGAAAAGGAAAGCGTATGAAGATTATAAAACGATTAGCTGAACGGGTGCTTAGAGATGATTTTATTTACCTCGAAAGAAAAGTTGCAGAAAAAGTTAGTGAATTAAGTAAAGAATATCAGGAAATAATTGAAGAGCGATAAAACTATTGTTGGCTTGAAAACAGTTATCGAAAATCAAAAAGCAGATATTCTTGAATTAAAAAAGCGAGTACAAAAACGACCGCACTTTAATAAACATAAAAGAGGTAAAAGATGAACACACAGAACATTAACAAGGAAACAAATGAATTGTATTCAGAAATGTTATATTAGGGAGTAAATTATGGATAGATATAACAAAGTAAAAATTCACGAAGAAATGAATAAAGTTGCTAAGCAATTAGGAGATAATCCATTTATCGCGAAACAACTTATTTCATATGAAAATAATACCATAATTGTATTCTTTGAAGATGAGGACAATGAAGATGAAACCATTTGATTTATATAAAGCCCTAGCAGGTGATCCTGTTAAATTGAGAAATGGAAAAAAAGCACTTGTAGTAAATAAAGTCCCTACTTATATTGATGCAAATAATCCTTTAATAGGATATGTAGTAAATAAAGAACATGACAAAATTGAACCAATTACTTGGACATCAGAGGGGAGTTTTCATTCTCAATCAATTATTGATGCTTTTGACATCATAGGTATGTGGGAAGATCCAAGAATTATAAATGGGATTGAAGTTCCTCGAGCCGTAACCTTAGATACAGTAGAAAACGCTCAGCTATATTATTTTATTAGTCTTATTTCAAAAGAATTAGTATCTCAAATGGGTGTAGATACTTTTAACGAGCATTGCCGAGAGGCGATTAAACGAGGGTTAGTTTTTAAAACAAAAGAAGATGCTCAAAAAATGGCGAAAGCCCTATTAAACTATAAAGAGGGTAAGAAAATTGAGTGGTTTAATGCAAATGAAAAACAACCTGAACTTGATTCTAAAATTTTATACTATTCTATAGAAAATGGGATAGGTATTGGCATAGTTAAAGAAATTAACTATGACTTTATCGATAACGACGACAAACCGTACAAATTACTTCTCATCTATGATGTAAACGATGAGACAGAATTTATTACTTCTGCTGAATATTGGATACCAGTACCTCAGCCACCACAAGCCTAACCTAACCAGTTAGGCTTTTTTTTGGAATAAATTATGCAAAAACTGGTGTATTTGATGAAAATGGTAAAATTAAAAAAGGGAAAGATTACTTCAAGCCTGATTTGGAGAAGTTTATTTAATAATAGATTTTCATTTATAGCCGCTTTTTAGCGGCTTTTTTATGGTAACAATATGGAAGCATTAAGCATTAAACAGGTAGCCAATATTCTAAACTTATCATATAGAACTGTTTTTAATCACCGACATAAATGGGGCTTTTATAAAATGGAAGGATCTCGTTTGTGGAGAATGGATAAAACAGATCTTGATTTGTTAAAAAAACAATCTAATAATAGCAGAGGGCTTGCTCTGTCTGTCGGAGAGGAAAAATTATGCCGATCAGAAAAAGAGGAAACGTCTATTACATTGACATCTACACCCCTAGTGGTGAGAGAGTTAGACGAACTATTAAAACAACTGTAAAAAAAGAAGCTCAACAATACCACGATCAACTAAAATCACAATTGTGGAAAATTGATAAGCTAGACCAAAAACCTGAATATCTCTTTGAAAACGCATTAGTTCTTTTTCTAAAAGACGCGGAAGGAAAAGAAGATACTGCCACTAAAAAACGACACGCAATTTATTATCGAAATATCTTTGCTGGTCGAAAACTTAGTTCTTTAACAAGTGATGAAATACTTGATGCAATCCCTGAAAATCATATGACGAAAGGAACCCCGCTAACAAATTCTACAAAAAATAAATATAGAACATCTATAATGCGTATATTAAAGTTGGCATATCAGTCAGGGTACATTGATAAAATGCCGTATATCCCGAAGAAAAAAGAACCACCTATTAGAGTTCGCTGGATCACCAAAGAACAAGCTAAACAACTTATTGATAAAATCAGCACAGATTGGATGAAGACGATTTGTTCTTTTGCCTTATTAACTGGGGCAAGACGAACTGAAATACTATCTATGACTTGGGATAAAATAGATTTCACTCGTAAAGTGGCGATTGTTTCTAATGATATCGCAAAATCCGAAAAAGCCAGATCGCTATTGCTTAATGATGATGCGATTAAATTGTTACAAAAACAGAAAGGGAAAAATCCAAAATACGTTTTTGTTGGAGATAAAGGACAACCACTAAAAGACATCAATAGAAAAACATTTAACAAAGCAACTGAAAAATGTTTCTTGATTGATTTCCATTTTCACGATTTAAGGCATACTTGGGCAAGTTGGCACGTCCAATCAGGTACTCCATTATTTACCTTAAAGGAATTAGGTGGCTGGGAAACATTGGAAATGGTAAAAAAATATGCACACCTTAATGCCGATCACTTACTCTCACACGCTAACTCAGTAAAATTCTAGTCACAAATTAGTCACAACGTTTTTTTGATATATAGAAATAGGCATATAGGACAA
>NZ_JPXY01000059.1:0-19492 GCF_000771895.1 Gallibacterium genomosp. 2 | reverse complement strand
GTTGAAAGTAGAAATCTACCACTTGTTGTTTAAATGTTTGGTTATATTTAGTCATAAAAAATCTGCACCTTTGTATGTTGTTGGATAATAAGTCCAATTTTTGGGGTGCAGATCAGTTATTAACGTTCGCTTTTTTAGTAAATAAGGCATCACCTAAACAGAGCAAATTAACTATTTATGATCAACAACACTGTTATCATTCTGATGTCATTCCAATGTTTAAACCTTTCTATTTGAAGTTATAAAGAACAGTTTTGTCTGTTAATCAATAGTTTCTTTAGTGATTATCCGCCATATCATTATCATTTAGCACTATTTTCTGTTTAATGTCACAGTTTCAGGACGCAGTGGATGAAGATCCTTGCCGAGAGGAGTATGATCAAACAGTAGACAATGCAACGGAATGGTTAAGGATTGTGCTATGAAAAAAAGTCTTATTTTTTTACTCCTCATTATTATCGGATTAAGCGGTTATTATCTTTTCCAACAACACCAACGACAAGCAGTGAATGAAAGCGAAATTAGGCTGTACGGCAATGTTGATATTCGAGATGTCAACCTTGGTTTTAAAGTTGCCGGTAAAGTTGAACAGCTATTGGTTGATGAGGGGGATCAGGTAAAAGCCGGTGATTTGTTGGCGACATTAGAACAGAAAACCTTTCAGGATGAACTTATTTTAGCTAAAGCTAAATTGGCGGATGCGGAAGCAGCGTTGGTGCAAGCGGAAAAACTTTATCAACGTGTACAGGGATTAATCAAGAAAAATGCGGTATCCGATGCAGACTATGATGATGTGGTAGCATCTCGTGATCGAGCTTTGGCACAAGTGGATATTTCTAAATCATTAGTGTCAATTGCAGAAACTCGTTTAGCAGACACAAAATTGATTGCGCCGAGTGACGGTGTGGTGTTAACCCGTGTTCGAGAAAAAGGCAGTGTGGTTAATGCTGGTTTACCGATTTACGCCATTTCATTACAAAAACCGGTGTGGGTACGAGCTTATGTAGATGAACCAAATTTAGGTAATCTTTATCAAGGGCAAAAAGTTACTGTACTTACTGACGGCAGTGCGCAATATGAGGGACAGATTGGCTTTATTTCACCTCAAGCGGAATTCACGCCAAAAAATGTGGAAAGTGAACAGTTAAGAACGGAATTGGTTTATCGTTTTAAAGTTATTGTGGAAAACAGTGATAACAGTTTACGCCAAGGTATGCCGGTGACTTTATTTATTAATAAAAAGGTTGAGGATAAATAATGTCACAAGCAATGGTGGTTATCGATAAGGTGACCAAACATTTCAAAGGAATGGATAAACCGGCACTTGATGTTGTATCGGCACAGATTTTTCCCGGCAAAATGACCGGTTTGGTTGGGCCGGACGGTGCAGGTAAAACGACCTTAATTCGTCATATTATCGGTTTAATGCAGGCAGATAGTGGCACGATTACGGTCGATCAACTCAATGTCAATGATGACGCTGAAACCATTCATCAAATCAGTGGTTATATGCCGCAGAAATTTGGTTTGTATGAAGATTTAACGGTTATCGAAAATCTGAATTTATATGCGGATTTGCGTTTAATCAGCGGTGCTTCCAGAAAAGAGAAGTTTGACAAATTGTTGGCTTTTACTGATTTGGCAGCGTTTCAACAGCGTTTAGCCGGTAAGCTTTCCGGCGGAATGAAACAAAAATTGGGTTTGGCGTGTGCATTAGTCGGAGATCCGAAGTTGTTATTGCTAGATGAACCAAGCGTTGGTGTTGATCCAGTTTCACGGCGTGAATTGTGGAAATTGGTGCAAGCGTTAGTAGAGCAAGGAATGGCAGTGTTGTGGTCAACCGCTTATTTGGATGAAGCGGAAAAGTGCGATAGTGTCATTTTGCTGAATGAAGGTAAAAAATTATATGATGGAGCGCCACGAGGATTGCTGGAGTCGGTTCAGGGGCGTGTTTTTCAGGTGAGTGATATTCCAGTGGAGGATAGGCGTGCCAGTCTGATTCATTTATTGCAACAACATCAGGTGATGGATGGCATTATTCAAGGCAATAATTTGCGAATTGTGTTGAAACCAGAAGCAGCAAAACCATTGTTATCAAAAGGTACTTGGCAGTCCGTTAATCCTTGTTTTGAAGATGCATTTATTAATCGTTTAGGTGGAGGCCCCGGTGGAAATTCAGCATTGGCAGCACAGATTAAAGCTAAACCAGATGATGGTAAACCTGTTATTGATGCGAAAGGATTAACCAAAAAATTCGGCGATTTTGTCGCGGTTAAAGATAATACCTTTTCGATTAAACGTGGTGAGATTTTTGGCTTATTAGGACCGAACGGTGCCGGTAAATCGACCACATTTAAAATGATGTGCGGTTTGTTGCAGCCGACTGCCGGAGAATGTTTCGTTACCGGTTTGAATTTACGTTATGCCACCTCACAGGCACGCAGCAGAATCGGCTATATGGCACAACGTTTTTCACTGTACGGCAATTTAGATGTGTTACAAAATTTACGTTTTTTTGCCGGTTTATATGGCGTTACCGGCAAAGCACAACGTGAACGTATTGAAATGATGATCGATATTTTTGATTTTAAACCTTATTTGAAAATGAATGCCGGCGATTTGCCGTTAGGGTTTAAACAGCGGTTATCAC
The DNA here is from genome assembly GCF_000771895.1 of Gallibacterium genomosp. 2. Taxonomy (NCBI): domain Bacteria; kingdom Pseudomonadati; phylum Pseudomonadota; class Gammaproteobacteria; order Pasteurellales; family Pasteurellaceae; genus Gallibacterium; species Gallibacterium genomosp. 2. The sequence goes on along the minus strand of NZ_JPXY01000059.1, from coordinate 16,842 downwards.
TTGCTTGTGCTGTGATTCATCAGCCGGATATTCTGTTTTTGGATGAGCCGACTTCGGGGGTTGATCCGATTACCAGACGTGAATTTTGGCTGCATATCAATGCGATGGTGGGCAAAGGTGTTACGGTGATGGTCACCACGCATTTTATGGATGAAGCGGAGTATTGTGATCGTATCGGTTTGATTTATCACGGTGAAAATATTGCGACCGGCACACCGGATGAATTAAAGCAGCAGGCAGTGCAGCTGGCGGGCTTGCAGGCACCTACATTGGAAGACGCTTTTATTGCATTGGTGCAGGCGAAGGATCAGGCTAAGGAGGCAATATGAAACGATTGTGGGCGTTAGTTTATAAAGAGATGTTGCAGATTATTCGCGATCCCTCTTCTATTCTGATTGCTTTTGTATTGCCTTTTATTCTGTTGTTTATTTTTGGTTACGGCATCAATTTGGACAGCAACAAAGTGAATATCGGCGTGGTGAATCAATCTTCATCACCGATGGCGACAGAATTGGTTGATGCTTTCCGTCATTCACGCTTTTTAGACAGCCGTTTTGCGGATGATCGTCGAGCTTTGTATCAAGATTTGACCGCCGGCGATATTAAAGGCATTGTGGTGATCCCGCCGCAATTTAGCCGACAATTATTACAGCAACAACCGGCGCAAATTCAGGTGTTAACCGATGGCTCGCAGCCGAATACAGCAATGTTCGTTAACGGTTATACCAGCGGTGTCATTCAGAATTGGTTACAACAACAAAATACCATTGATGAGGCGAGTGGCGGCATTGGTTTGCAGGAACGTTATCTGTTTAACCCTGAATTAAAAAGCCGTCATTTTTTATTGCCGGGTTCAATGGCGATTACAATGACATTGATTGGCACATTATTGACGGCGTTGGTGGTCGCTCGTGAATGGGAACGTGGCACGATGGAAGCAATGATGGCGACACCGGTAACCATTACTCAAATTTTATTAGGAAAATTAATCCCTTATTATATTTTGGGTATCGGTTCAATGTTGATCTGTTTTTTGGTAACAACGCTTTATTATGATGTGCCGTTTAGAGGCTCGTTGTTGGTATTGTTTATTGCGACCTCTGTTTTCCTGATTTGTGCGTTAGGGCAGGGATTGTTGATCTCCTCGCTTTCAAAGGATCAGTTTGTTGCTTCACAAATCGCGATTTTATTCGCCTTTTTGCCCGCTTTTATGTTGTCCGGTTTTGTGTTTGAGATCAGTTCAATGCCGTTGCCGGTGCAGTGGCTGACCTATCTGTTCAGTGTGCGTTATTATGTAACAATTTTGCAAACGCTATTTTTAGCCGGCAATGTATGGGGGCTATTGGCACAAGTGATCTGCATAATGTTGATTATCGGCATTTTGACTTTTCTCTTTACTAAACGCAAAACACATAAAAGGATCGATGTATGATTTTCAATGGACGTATTTGGGCATTAATCATCAAAGAGTTATTGGCACTGTTTCGTGATCCGCGTAGCAGATTGGTGTTGATTGGGCCGCCATTGTTGCAACTTTTCCTTTTCTCTTATTCTGCCACATTGGAGGTGAAAAATATTTCTGTGGCGGTCTATAACCAAGATCACGGCGTTTATAGCACCGAAGTGATTCAACGTATTGCAGCTTCACCCACCTTTACCGAGTTGCAATATGTGCAGAGCGAGCAGCAATTACAACAGCGGTTGGCTAATAAAAAAGTATTGATGGCAATCCAGTTTCCGGCAGATTTCAGTCAAAAACTGTTGTCGGGGCAGGCGGCAAATATTCAGTTGTTGTTGGATGGACGTAATTCCAATTCGGCACAAATTATTCACAATTATGTCGCGCAAATTATTCTGCAATATAATGCCGAACTGGCGCAGCAACAGGGTAAACAGGGGTTGCCGGTTGTGGTGTTGACCAGAAATTGGTTCAATGAAAATTTACAGCACTTGTGGTACACGGTGCCGGCATTGGTCGGTATTTTAGCTGGATTAGTGGCTTTGATGGTTACTGCACTTTCCGTTGCTAGAGAACGAGAGTTGGGAACTTTTGATCAGATCTTGGTTTCACCGCTAACCCCAGCGGAGATTCTGTTAGGGAAGACTATTCCGGCAGTGATGGTCGGTTTAGCGGAAGGACTGATTATTTTTGTATTGGTATTGACCGTTTTCAAAGTGCCGTTTGTAGGATCTTTCTGGTTGTTGTTTGCGGCAATTTTTGTATTTATTTTGGCGATGGTCGGTGTAGGTTTATTTATTTCTGCAATTTCTAAAACACAGCAACAAGCGATTTTGGGTACGTTTATTTTTTTAGTGCCAGCAGTGGCACTTTCTGGTTATGCTTCACCAGTAGAAAATATGCCGAATTGGTTGCAATGGGTGGTGGAAATCAACCCGATTAAGCATTTCTTGATTATTGTAAACGGGCTGTTTTTGAAAGATATGTCCGCTGCATTGGTGTGGCTGAACCTTTATCCAATGTTAATTATTGCTGCTTGTACTTTAGCAGTGGCAAGTTGGTTATTTAGTCAACGATTGGAATAATTGATAGTTTTTGAAAATGGATAATGTATTTTAACGCCGTTTTTTTCTTTTTTTATCTACCTAAAAATAATCATTTTTTAATAAAAACAAATACTAACCTATAAAGTGTATTGTTTTTACATCTATTAATTCTATAATGACGCTGATCTTTTAGTTGAGTAATTTACTCAGGTATTTTTTGACTAAAAGTGGGAATCGTTTTTTTCAAACTGCATTTTTTATTCAAACTTAGGGAGTAAGTGAAAATGGGTAAATATAAAAAGTTGTGGATAATGCTATTCACAATTCTTATCCTGACTTTTACGTTGCTTGGCTATATCGGCGTTGAAGTTTATCGTCAGGCACCACCGGTTCCGAGTGCATATGTGACTCAAAACGGTGAAGTCGTGATGACGAAAGAGGATATTTTAAAAGGGCAGACCGCGTGGCAAACGACCGGTGGTATGGAATTAGGTTCTTTGTTGGGACACGGCGCTTATCAAGCACCGGATTGGACAGCGGATTGGTTGCATCGTGAGTTGACAGCGTGGTTGGATATCACTTCTAAAGCGGTATTCGGCAAGCCGTATGCGGATTTGGATCAGCCGACACAAGCAGCGTTACAAGTAGCTTTGCAGGATGAATATCGTCATCAAAGTCGCCTGAAAGACAATGACACCGTTGTACTTTCAGATGTCCGTTTACAGGCCATAAAACAGACAGCGGAATATTATGCCAAGTTATATAGCGATGATCCTTCAATGGTGAAAACTCGTGAATCTTTCGCAATGAAAGATAATACTTTACCAACTGCCGAAGCACGTCAATATTTAGCGGATTTCTTCTTCTGGACAGCGTGGGCGGCATCAACGGATCGTCCGAATGCGGAAGCAACTTATACCAATAACTGGCCGCACGAACCGTTAGTTAACAATGTGCCGACTACCGAAAATATTATGTGGTCATTAATTTCGATTGTGTTCTTGATCGCAGGAATCGGTTTCTTAGTTTGGGGCTATTCATTCTTGAAAAATCATAATGAAAAAGAACCGACCCCTCCGGCAACAGACCCATTATTAAAATTAAATCTTACTCCTTCACAAAAAGCATTGGGTAAATATGTGTTTTTAACCTTGGCGTTGTTTGTAGTACAAGTTGCATTAGGCGGTGTGTTGGCGCACTATACTGTGGAAGGTCAAAAATTTTATGGCATTGATATTTCACAACTTTTCCCTTATTCACTTGTGCGTACCTGGCATATTCAATCCGCACTGTTCTGGATTGCAACCGGTTTCTTAACCGCAGGTCTATTCTTAGCACCGGTTATTAATGGTGGCAAAGATCCTAAATATCAGGCATTTGGCGTTAATTTCCTTTTCTTAGCGTTATTAATCGTAGTAGTGGGCTCTTATGCCGGAAATTTCTTTGCATTAAGTCATCAAATTCCAACTGAACTTAACTTCTGGTTCGGACATCAAGGCTATGAATATTTGGATTTAGGTCGTTTCTGGCAAATTCTTCTCTTTGTAGGCTTTGTAGTTTGGTTATGGTTAATGTTGCGTTGTACGCGTAACGCCTTCAAACAGGGTGGCGATAAAAACTTGCTGGCAATCTTTATCTCTTCTATTGTCGGTGTCGGATTATTTTATGCGCCAGGGTTATTCTACGGCGAACATTCCAGCGTTACTGTGATGGAATATTGGCGTTGGTGGGTGGTTCACCTTTGGGTAGAAGGCTTCTTTGAAGTATTTGCTACCTGTGCGTTAGCCTTTATTTTCTATAATTTAGGTTTGGTGAGTTACCGCAGTGCGACTGTCGCTTCATTGGTGGCAGGAAGTTTATTCTTGCTCGGTGGTGTACCGGGAACCGCACACCATTTATATTTCTCCGGAACGACAACACCGGCATTAGCCACCGGTGCGGTATTCTCCGCATTGGAAGTGGTGCCATTGGTATTGCTCGGTCGAGAAGCTTATGAACACTGGTCATATCAGCACGCCACACCTTGGATGCAACGTTTACGTTGGCCATTAATGTGTTTCGTGGCAGTTGCATTCTGGAATATGTTGGGTGCAGGCGTATTCGGTTTCTTGATTAATCCACCGATCTCACTTTTCTATTTACAAGGATTGAATACTACCGCTGTCCACGCACACGCAGCATTATTCGGGGTTTACGGTTTCTTAGCATTAGGTTTCGTTCTATTGGTTGCCCGTTACTTAAAACCGGATTTCCAATTCAACGAAAAAGTGATGAGAACCGGTTTCTGGGCAATGAATCTTGGTTTAGTGTTGATGATTGCCATCAGCTTATTGCCAATCGGCTTATTCCAAGTTTCGGCGAGTATCAGCGAAGGTTTATGGTATGCACGTAGCGAAGGTTTCTTACAACAAGATTTCCTACAAACATTGCGTTGGTTACGTACTATCGGGGATATTATTTTAATCTTCGGTGCAGTGTTGTTTGCTTATCAGGTGACTAAATTAACCTTTAGCCGCCGTAATTCATAACGATTTGATGCACTACTTTTTCATTTTAAGGATTGGCAGATCGTAATTTGCCAATCCTTTTTTGTTATCTTTTTTGATAGCGGGAAAGCGCAAAGCCTTCCGTGTCGATTTCAGGTTTCTCACCACTGATCAAATCGGCAAGATATTTTGCGGAACCGCAGCCCATTGTCCAACCGAAAGTACCGTGACCGGAATTTAGCCATAAATTTGGAAAACGAGTTGCACCGACAATTGGCGTGCCGTCCGGCGTAGTCGGTCTTAATCCTGTCCAGAAAGTGGCTTGGTTTAAATCGGTAGCTTCAGGGTATAAATGATTAAAGACTTGATTGAGTGTCTCACGATATTTCTGTTTCAGACTGAGATCAAAGCCGTTCAGCATTGCCATACCGCCCATACGGATGCGATTGTCAAAACGGGTCACGGCAACTTTAAAACTGTCATCCAATACAGTAGAGCGTGGTGCTTTCTCGGTATTTTTAATAGGTATCGTCAATGAAAATCCCTTTAATGGATAGATAGGAGCATCAATGCCGATCGGTTTTAATAATTCTGGGCAGTAAGAACCCAGTGATACAACATAGGCATCTGCGGTTTTCAATTCGTTATTTATCCATACTCCTTTGATTTGATCATTCTGATATTCAAAACCATTCACTTGTTGATTAAACCGGAAGTTGACGCCGAGATGTGTAGCAATGTCAGTGAGATTTTTGCAAAAGAGATAACAATCGCCGGTTTCGTCATTAGGCAACCTGACTGCACCGACGAATTCGTGAATATTGTCACTTAATCCCGGTTCATAGGTCAAAATGCCCTGTTTATCGAGGATTTGATATGGAATACCCATTTTTTCTAGCATTTTGGTATCTTTAGCAGTGGCATCAAACTGTTTTTGTGAGCGGAATAGTTGAATCGTTCCCAGTTGGCGCTGTTCATATTGAATATTGGTTTCCTGTCGTAATTGTTGGAAACAATGGCGACTATATTCAGACATTCTTGTCATCCGTTCTTTATTGATGAGATAACTTTGTAAGTTACAATCCTGCAACAAATTCCACATCCAGCGATATTGCTGCGGATCTAAAGTAGGCTTAATCGCGAGCGGAGAATGTTTTTGCAACATCCATTTTATGGCTTTTAATGGAATTCCCGGTGCTGCCCAAGGGGAAGAGTAACCCGGCGTGATTTGCCCTGCATTGGCGAAACTGGTTTCCATTGCAGCTTTATCCTGACGGTCGATAACTGTGGCTTGAAACCCTCGTTTTGCTAAATAATAGGCGGTTGTGGTGCCGATAATACCGCTACCCAATACATAAATATGCATAGTTTGTTCCTTTTGCCGCTGATCTGAAACAGCAGTGTATCGAATATATAAAAAATAGACAATTTTTTTAAAAAGATGTTAAAAGTAGGGTGGTTCGGCATTGATTAAAAAATAGGATTGTTTGCAAAAATCATAATTCTCTACTAATTCTTCTTCGTTATTCTTGATAAAAATTGATAAGATACGGCTTTGATGATTAACACAATTAAAGAAGCATAAGATGAAACACTATAATAAATTAAGGATTGAATGGGACTGTCGTCGGGGAATGTTGGAACTGGATAAAATGATAATGCCGTTTTATAAAAAAGAGTTTGATCATTTATCTGATGAGCAGAAAGACACTTTTTTGGAATTGCTTACCTTTACTGACCCGCAGTTATTCCGATGGTTAATGAATCAAGAAAAAGCACCTACCAATAAATTGCAACAGATGGTGAACTTGATAAAAGTGAAACTGACCGCATCTTGAGAAGCTCTAAAAACTTTTTGTTTAAATTTTTGAACTTTTATTAAATTTTGAACTCTAACAGTTCAATGCATTGCTTGCTGTGTAACTTACAGACCGTTTTGGGAAGCTGTTAGATAAAGATAAAAATGGAGATTTCACTTAGATGAGTGAGCAACTAACAGATCAAATTTTGGTGGAAAGAGCGCAGCAAGGCGATAAAAAAGCATTTAATTTGTTGGTTGCACGTTATCAAAATAAAGTCGCTGGATTATTGACTCGTTACGTATCAGCTAATGATATTCCGGATGTTGCTCAAGAAACGTTTATTAAAGCGTATCGTTCTTTGGATACATTCCGCAGTGAGAGTGCTTTTTATACATGGCTTTACCGTATTGCCGTGAATACAGCAAAAAATTACTTGATGACACAAGGGCGTCGTCCACCAACGGAAGATGTTTTGGCGGAAGATGCAGAAAGTTTTGATGCTGGAGCGAAGTTACGTAATATTGATACGCCGGAGCATTTGATTCTATCTGATGAATTGAAAGAGATCGTGTTTAAAACTATCAATGAATTGCCGGATGAGTTAAAAACCGCAATCACGTTACGAGAACTTGAAGGAATGAGTTACGAAGAGATCGCAGATGTGATGGATTGCCCAGTCGGTACAGTGCGTTCTCGAATTTTTAGAGCAAGAGAATTTATTGAAAATCAATTAGCACCGTTGGTGAAACATTAATTGAATGGAAAGGCGGAAATTATGCAAAATAAAGAACAACTTTCAGCTTATATGGATGGTGAAGACGTAGAACGTGGCTTTGTCGAAAGTCTTTGTCAAGATAAAGCGTTACAGCAGACGTGGTCAACTTTACATATTGCACGTTCAGTGATGCGAAATGAAAGTGAAGTCATACTTGATACTTCTTTTACAGAAAGAATGGCAGTATTAATTGAACAAGAGACAACCGTTCAGTTGCAAGAACAGCCGAAACCAGAAACTGCGGCAATGCCGAAAGTTTCTTTCTGGGCTAAAGCGAAAAAATATGTCGTTCCTGTTGTGCAAACCGCAGTGGCTGCAAGTGTTTGTTTAATCGCTGTGTTTAGTATCCAGAATTTGAATAAAGGTTCTGAAACAGAAACTACCGTTTCTCCGGCGTTACAAACTTTGCCGTTTACACAATCGGTTCAAGAAGTTAGCTATAATGTTTCGCATAAAAATGTGCCGAGCAAAGAACAGTTGGAACAGCAAAATAAACGTTTAAATGAAATTTTGCAGAATTACCAATTACAACGTCGTTTATATTCTGACTTAAAATCTGAATAAAAATTTCCGAAATTTCCCGACATCACCACCATTTTGGTGGTGATGTTATTTTATAATAGGCATCTTGATTTACGCCATAGGCACAGGTTTATTATATGTTTAAGAAGTTATTCCTCACCTCAGTATTCTGGATTGCTAACAGCTTCGCTACTGCATATGCCTCCTCACCGATTGATCAAATTATTGCTGATCTGAACCACATGAAAACCGCATTTCAGCAGCAAAATTACACAATGTTGTTTACTTATGGTGAGGATAATCTTCATTTTTCATTGAACTATCGACACGCATATGCCGACCATAAACATTATGCACAGCTGCTTTATTTAGATGGACCTAGAACAGAAATTTGGCAGCGTGATAATACAATCAGTTATTTTTCTGCTAATTATGCGCCGTTTAGTATTCGCAGTGATAAAATTATTGATTCATTACCAAATATTGTTTATAGCGATTTTAAGCAGTTAGCACAGTATTACGATTTCGTACCGTTAGGTAAGGACAGGATCGCCAATCGTATAGCCAATGTGATTAAACTAATGCCGAAAGATGAATTTCGCTATGCTTATACGATCTGGATTGATGAACAAAACAGCCTGCCATTGCGAGGAGAAATTGTTGATCGTAGCGGCGATGCGTTATCGCAGTTTAAAGTGATTGATCTTTCTATGTTGGAAGATACAACAAGTTTAACTGAACCGGCGGATAAAATGATTCAGCCACCGGCAATTACCATATATAGCCCGAATACCACCGACTATAACTGGAAACCGTCGTGGTTGCCGAAAGGTTTTAAATTGGTGAAATTTCATTCTGATGGGTTATCGCCATCTATCCAAACACAGCTTTATAGTGACGGTTTATTCTCTTTCTCGCTCTATCTATTGGAACAGAAAGATATGCCGATTAATGAATCGTGGCGACAAGGCGTAGAAACGCTTTATACCGAAGTGGTCAATGGTAAAACCGTGGTGTTGGTCGGCGAAATTCCATTAACAACGGCACGTCGAATTGTTCAGGACATTGAGTTTAAACAGGATAACAAATGATTACAGAAAAAGCGGTGGTAATTGCTTATCAATCAGGTGAAGTAACAGTTGAGTGTCAAGCAAATCAAGCGTGCGGCGGTTGTGCATCCAAAGCAAGTTGCGGTACAGCGGCACTGAGTGAATTAACCGGAAAATCAAGCCGTTATCTTTTTACTTTCCCTTGCTCCAGACCGATGAAGATCGGGGAAACGGTGGAAATCGGGCTGCCGGAACAATCCTTACTGAAATTAGCGTTTATTGCTTATACCATCCCATTATTTGTGTTAATTTTCAGTGTGTTATTGGGAAATTATCTGTTTGTTGAAGAGTGGCAGAATATCGTTTTTACATCAGCGATGACCGTACTGGCATTTGTGATCGTAAAATTATTGAACCACCATTTGCAGCGACAGAAAAAATACCAACCGATTTTAATTGAGCGGATTATTTAAATCTTGAAAAGAAAATGAAAGCTAACTAGAAAGCGGAAAATTAGATTCCGCTTTTGTCATACCAAATCTTATTTACATAGAAAATGATTTTTCCGGATGGGGTATCGACTTTCACTTCATCATCAATGCTTTTGCCGATTAAGGCACGCGCTACGGGAGAGTCTATAGAGATCCAGTTTTTCGCTGGATCGAATTCATCACAACCAACAATGCGGTACTGTTTTAAATCACCGTTTTCAGTTTCCAATTCTACCCACGCACCGAAAAAGATTTTTCCCTCTTGGTGAGGATGATAATCAACGATTTGCAGCACTTCCAAACGTTTGGTGAGAAAACGGACACGGCGATCGATTTCTCTTAAACGTCGTTTTCCATAAATGTATTCTGCATTTTCACTGCGATCACCCAATGCTGCTGCATCAGAAACCGCCTGTGTTACTTGTGGACGCTCCACTTTCCATAAATATTTCAACTCTTGATCCAGCATATTCCAGCCAGTACGAGTAATATAGTTTGATTTTGCCATAAATTATTGTTGATATTTGAATTTTAATAAATCACGACGCTCTTTTTTGTTTGGACGACGCTCCGGATTCGGCATTGATAAGGCATTCGCTTTTCTTGACCACGCCAACTGTTCTCGTCTTTTAATGCTCTCTTCCGTTTCTTGATAAAGTTGTTGTGCCAGTGGAGCAGCCTTGCGTAGATTGGAGAGTGCTAACACCTGTACCTCTTTTTCGTCATTACCTTGACGTAATTTGATCATTGCGCCTATTTCTACTTCTTTGCTTGGTTTAGTGCGTTGCCCGTTGTAATGTACTTTACCACCGTCAACCATTTCACGGGCTAAAGTACGGGTTTTATAAAAACGTGCTGCCCACAGCCATTTATCAAGGCGATAATTTTCCTGTTCCTGTTGATGTTTATCTTTTGCCATAATCAATAAAAATTAGTTGTCTAAGCGTTCGAATAATTCGGTTAAGTATGGTATCGTTACTATCGTTTTTTGTAAAACAAAGCACAGTAATTATGACAACAAAAAAGTGCGGAGGTGAATTTTTTTATGAAAAAACCGGAAATTTTGGCAATTAATACAGCAGCTAAATCGCGACTTTTTGAAATTCAAGCAGTGGATTTACGTTTTTCTAATGGTGAGTTGCGGACTTATGAGCGTTTTAAGCCCTCGACACGCAGTGCAGTGATGATTTTAGCAATTGATGACCAACAAAATCTATTATTGACTTATGAATATGCAGTCGGGACTGAGCAGTATGAACTTGGTTTTCCGAAAGGGTTGATGGAACTCGGTGAAACGCCACAACAGAGTGCGAATCGTGAATTGCAGGAAGAGATTGGTTTTAAGGCGGAACGTTTAACGTTATTACGCACCTTAATCTCATCTCCCGGTTATATGAATAACCCAATGCATATTTTATTGGCAGAGACATTATCTCCAAGCAAATTAGAGGGGGATGAACCTGAGCCATTGCAACTGGTACGTTATCCTTTAGCAAATATTGATCAATTGATTGAAGATCCGAATTTTAATGAAGCAAGAAATTTAGCGGCACTGTTCTTGCTGAAAAAATATCTGGCACAACGTTAATGAGGTTGAGATGAAAACATTAACCACTTTGTTGGAACAGGCATTAACCATTGCCTATCAGGCAGGCGAACAGCTGACAGCATTTTATCATCAGAATGTCCATATCAAAATTAAAGCCGATCAAACGCCGGTAACGGAGGCGGATATTGCGGTAAGTCGGTTTTTAGTCAAGGCGTTAAGTGAATTAGAGCCGACTATTCCGGTGTTATCAGAAGAAAATTGCGCCATTCCGTTAGCGGATCGTCAACAATGGCAGCGTTATTGGTTGATTGACCCGTTAGACGGCACGCAACAGTTTATCGATCGCACCGATCAATTTTCCGTATTGATCGCTTTGGTGGAAAATCACCAACCTGTTATCGGTATTATTCACGCACCGGTGTTGGCACAGACCTTTTATGCGGTAAAAGGCGAAGGTGCATTTTTCGTGGAAAACGGGCAAAAAACAGGCTTATTGTATCAAAAGCAGTTTGATAGAGAACAACCAATTAAGATTGCAGTTGGTAGAAGTGCTAATCAACAAAAAATGTTATCTCTATTAAATCCAGCGTTTCAATATCAATTTATCACTTACGGCTCTAGCGGTTTGAAAAGTACTTTGGTGGCGCGCCAACAGTGTGATTGCTATATTCGTTTGGGTGATACCGGTGAATGGGATACTGCTGCAGCACAGGTGATTTTGCAGGAGAGTGGTGGTGATATTTTTACGATACAACATCAACCGTTGAGTTATAACCGGCGAGAAACATTTGTTAACCCACATTTTATAGCGGTTGGTAGCCGTAATTGGGATTGGCATAAGATCCTTTTGTAATCGGGTTATTGCTACTTTAGGTAAAACCGATTAGCGTTATCTTAATTCACGGCGGTAGAATGTACCTCATTTAGCAGAGGTGTAACCTCTTTCACAGCAGGGCAATTTATATATTGCCTGTAATGTAAATTGAAACATCCATAATATGGACAGCAGTAAAAATAAGTTGTAGGAATAAAAAGTATGCAAAAACCAGATAATAATACCATTGTTATTTTTGGAGCTTCCGGTGATTTAACTCACCGTAAACTGATTCCAGCGTTATACCAACTCTTTGAAAATGAAAAGCTATCTGAAGATTTTGCCATTTTAGGCGTAAGTCGCACAGAATTCAGTGATCAGGCGTTTCGTGATAAATTGCGCCAAAGCCTGATTGATAATGAAAAAGTGAATGAAGGTATTTTAGAAGTCTTTTTACAACATATCTATTACCAAGCAATTGATACTAAAAATGTCAATGATTATGCCAAAATTAAAAACCGTTTAGACGATATTAATGCACGTCATCACTGTCAAGATAATGTGCTTTATTATCTTTCTACACCACCAAGCTTATATGGTGTGATTCCTGAATGTTTAGCGGCACACGGTTTGAATGATGAAGCGAAAGGTTGGAAACGTTTAATTGTTGAAAAACCGTTCGGTTATGATTTGAACTCATCTATCGAATTGGATGACAAAATTCACCGCTCTTTTGCAGAACACCAAATTTATCGTATCGACCACTATTTAGGTAAAGAAACGGTACAAAACCTATTAGTGTTGCGTTTCTCGAACGGATTATTTGAACCGCTTTGGAACCGAAATTATATCGATTATGTGGAAATCACAGGTGCGGAAGCATTGGGTGTGGAAGAGCGTGGCGGCTATTATGACGGTTCGGGAGCAATGCGAGATATGTTTCAAAACCATTTATTACAGGTGTTGTCATTGGTGGCGATGGAAAGTCCGGCGGTCATTAATGCAAAGTCAATGCGTGATGAAGTGGTAAAAGTGTTGCAGAGTTTACATCCATTAACTGCGGAAACTATCGAAGAGAATTTAGTGCTTGGTCAGTATACTCGTTCAAAAGTAAGAGGTATGGAATTACCGGGATATCGTGAAGAGAAAGGCGTTGATCCACAATCTCGTACTGAAACTTATATAGCATTGCGTTTGAATATTGATAACTGGCGTTGGAGTGGCGTGCCATTCTATGTCCGTAGCGGTAAAAGAATGCCGACTCGTGTTACAGAGATCGTGATTCATTTCAAGAAAACACCACATCCGGTGTTTAATATGAATGCACCGGAAAATAAATTAATTATTCGTATTCAACCGGATGAAGGCATTGTGATGAGCTTTGGTTTAAAACAACCAGGTTCAGGTTTCAAAGCGAAAGAAGTCGCAATGGATTTCCATTATGATTCAATTGCGGAAGGGCATTTGTTCTCTGCTTATGAACGTTTATTATTGGATGCCTTAAATGGTGATGCAACGCTATTTACTCGTAGTGATGCGGTACAGGCAGCGTGGAAATTCGTTCAACCTATTTTAGATTATAAAGCTGGTAATCCTAAAATTCACGGTTATGCTTGTGGCACTTGGGGGCCTGAAGCGGCAAATAAATTAATGAGTCGTAGCAATCGTGAATGGCGTTTCCCGTGTAAAAACTTAACTGATACTAACTATTGTGAGTTATAAAAATGAATTATAAGATTTTTCCGACTGCCCAAGCGGTAGTCGAGCAGATTGCTCGGGAATTTAAACGTTACAGCCAATTAGGTAAAGCTGTGCATATCTCGCTTTCTGGTGGTAGTACCCCTAAATTGTTGTTTCAGACATTAGCAAAAGCGCCTTATAGCCAAGAGATTCAATGGCAAAATCTACATTTTTGGTGGGGAGATGATCGAATGGTTGATCCGAGCGATGTCGAAAGTAATTATGGTGAAGTGCAACGTTTATTATTCGATCATATTGTCATTCCGGCTGAAAATATTCATCGTATTTATGGGGAATTAACACCTCAACAGGCGTTGGAAAAGTTCAAGCAGGATTTGCAACAGATCGAAGATAAACAAAATGGAATGCCGGTATTTGACTGGATTATTTTAGGAATGGGAGCGGATGGACACACTGCGTCGCTGTTTCCAAATGCGACTGATTTTTCAGATTCGCATTGGGCTGTAATTGCACAACATCCAGAAAGTGGGCAGTATCGTGTTTCCAAAACGGCAGCATTAATTGAAAATGCTAAACGTGTAACCTATTTGGTTACCGGTGCGGCTAAAGCAGAAATCTTAAAAGAGATCGACACCACGCCGGCGGAAGATCTGCCTTATCCGGCAGCCAGAATTAAAGCGAAGTACGGTATAACGGAATGGTATTTAGATCAGGATGCGGCACAGTTGTTGTCTAAAAAATAGTAAAATATGGAACGGCTTGATCTTTCGGCATTAGAGAATGTATTTACTTCTTTAGCATTAACCATTGCAAAATTGGCGGATAAACAGTGGTTTACACAGCAGGATGCGATTGTTCAGGATACCTTAATTGCTGGTGTGATTCAGAAATTTGAATTTGTCTATGAACTCAGTATCAAAATGATGAAGCGCCAGTTGAAACAGCTTGCTGCTGTGCCGGAAGAGATTGACAGTAGTGATTTCCGAGATATTTTGCGTTTAAGTGCCAGAGCAGGTTTGATTGATGCGGTTGAAGATTGGTTGTTATATCGCAAAATGCGCAATGTAACCTCTCATACTTATGATCAGGACAAAGCGCAGCAGATTTATCAACAAATTTCCGACTTTTTACAATCAGCACAATTTTTACTTAATCAACTGAAGCAACATAATGTGTAAGCTTGACATCCAACCACAACATTTTGAGATCGTAAAACAGATTTTACGTACTTACTTGCCGGATTACGAAGTGCGAGCATTCGGTTCGAGAGTAAAGCAAACCGCAACCACATTTTCTGATTTGGATTTGGCGGTAATGAGTGAGAAAGCGCTTTCATTAAGGCAATTATGTGAGGTGGAACAGGCATTTAGCGATAGCGATTTGCCTTGGAAAGTGGATGTAGTGGACTGGGCGACAACTACGCCGGCGTTTCAAGCGATTATTATGCAGAAATCGATCGTGATTCAGCAAAAGCCGGCATAATTTAGTGATTTAACTATTTAGGTGATCTATTTCACCTCATTTAACAGGAGAAAAATATGAGCCAAAAAGGTGATATCGGCGTTATCGGTTTAGCGGTAATGGGGCAAAATTTAATTTTGAATATGAATGACCACGGTTTTAAAGTAGTGGCGTATAACCGTACTACTTCAAAAGTGGATGAATTTTTACAAGGAGCAGCGAAAGGCACGAATATTATCGGTGCTTATTCATTGCAAGATTTAGTCGATAAACTTGAAAAACCACGTAAAGTGATGTTAATGGTGCGTGCCGGTGAAGTGGTGGATAAATTTATCGATAGCCTAGTACCATATTTGGAACAAGGCGACATTATTATTGATGGCGGTAATTCAAATTATCCTGACACCAACCGTCGTGTTGCAGCATTAAGAGAAAAAGGTATCCGTTTTGTCGGTGCAGGCGTTTCAGGTGGTGAAGAAGGTGCAAGACGAGGCCCATCTATTATGCCGGGTGGAAATGAAGAAGCGTGGCCATATGTAAAACCGATTCTACAAGCGATTGCTGCTAAAACACCGGCTGGCGAGCCTTGCTGTGATTGGGTTGGAAAAGATGGTGCCGGTCATTTTGTAAAAATGGTACACAATGGTATTGAATATGGTGATATGCAATTAATCTGTGAAGCATATCAATTCTTAAAAGAGGGCTTAGGATTAAGTTATGATGAAATGCAAGCCATCTTTACAGAATGGAAAAAAACAGAATTAAACAGCTATTTGATCGATATCACTGCTGATATTCTTGGTTACAAGGACACTGATGGTCAGCCGCTAGTCGAAAAAATTCTTGATACTGCTGGACAGAAGGGAACAGGTAAATGGACGGGTATTAATGCATTAGATCTTGGCATTCCATTAACTTTAATTAGCGAAGCGGTTTTTGCACGTTGTGTTTCTTCTTTCAAAGAACAGCGTTTAGCGGCAGCCAAACTTTTCAATAACAAAATTGAAGTGGTTAGCGGTGATAAAAAAGCGTGGATTGAGGCAGTACGTCAAGCATTATTGGCATCAAAAATCATCTCTTATGCACAAGGCTTTATGTTAATTCGTGAAGCTTCTGAAACTTATCATTGGGATCTTAACTATGGTAACACCGCATTATTATGGCGTGAAGGTTGTATTATCCGCAGTGCATTCTTAGGCAATATTCGCGATGCTTACGAAAATAATCCTGATCTTGTATTCTTAGGCTCAGATCCATATTTCAACAATATTTTGAAAGATTGTTTGGCTTCTTGGCGTAAAGTGGTGGCAAAAGCGATTGAAATCGGGTTACCAATGCCTTGTATGGCATCTGCTCTTACTTTCTTAGACGGTTATACCACAGCTCGTCTTCCAGCAAACTTGCTACAAGCACAACGTGACTATTTTGGCGCACATACTTACGAACGTACTGATAAACCTCGTGGAGAATTTTTCCACACTAACTGGACTGGTCACGGTGGTAATACTGCATCAACTACATATGATGTTTAATTAGTAGCTTGATTAGATTTTTAGCTAAACCCTGCCTATATGATCTGCACCCCAAAAGTTGGACTTATTATCCAACAGACAAAGGTGCAGATTTTTTATGACTAAATATAACCAAACATTTAAACAACAAGTGGTAGATTTCTACTTTCAACACG
>NZ_JPXY01000058.1:0-11493 GCF_000771895.1 Gallibacterium genomosp. 2 | reverse complement strand
CCTCTGTATGTTGGATAATAAGTCCAATTTTTGGGGTGCAGATCATTTTACAAGGTTATAGATTTCAACTTCTGTTTCTTTGCCATATTTACTTGTTAAGGTGATAATTTCACCTTTTTCGTGCATTTCAGGGCATTTTGCAACAAAGACATTAGGTGCAAATTTTGAGTAAGTATTCATGAAATTTCTCCATTAAGTGTTACTAAATAACAATTATAGAGAACACTTCCCTCACGAGGGAAAGTGTTCCTTGGTGAGGGTAACAATAAAGATCTTATTAAGATTCGTTAATAATCTTTTGAAACATAGTTAATACATTTTGGTAAGTATTATAGGAATCGATAAGAATACCATTAATATAGAATTGCGAATCACAGCCATTCAGATAAAAATAAAAGTAAGCATCTTTTACCTCAATGTCTAATTGATCACAAAAATGTTTAATGATACGTTCTATAATAATATTAAGATAAATATCAAATATAGAATTAGAGCTTGATTTTTTTGAACGTTGCATTACATCTGTTTCTGTAACGCAATCATCATAAAATGCTAGAATTTTATTCCATTCTTCTAAATAAGGATGAAATAGATCGTTAAATTGTGAAAACATAATATTTTCCTTTTTGGGGATAGATTAGTTGACGCATATAAGAATTTGCTTATTAATAATTATTTAAAGCAGTTGATGAGAAAAGACTTTATTTGTATTGATATATTTTGATTAAAAATTAAAATGAATCCTCATTAATAAGTTTAGAAATCTTTTTTGTTGATTTCTTTTTGCTTGTTGCAGAGTTCACATTATTTTTATCAGAAGCTATTGTGATATTATTTTTAGTATGAATAATCTTGATCGGAAAGATATTTAGTTTCACCGTCAATTTTGATCATGTTTATTTTGATCAAATATGCTTTTAATGAAACACCAGGATCTCCTTTTTTATAATACTTCCCATTTTTCTTATGAAGAAAAGTTTCATACCAAATATCGGATAATACAAATGAAATAAGTACTTTTTTGCCTTGATTAACAGCTTGTTGGCAACGTAGAACTAATTTTTCTACATCTTTGTTAGAGATAATCGTATCAAATGAACGATATTTAATATTGGTATTATTACCTACAAGAGCAGAGATTCGACAGGTAACAAAAGAATTAGTAGATTCTTCTGTATCTATTTTCTGAATTTGGTTTATATAACCTATACCATTAGTATATAAATTGAAATATTGAATATTCATAATGTTTCTCCGGAATTAATACATAAACATAAGGGAAACATATTTACCCCGCAATAAAGGGAAAAGTGTTTCCCGTTATTTTGGGTGATGAAAGTAAAAACATAAATATCACTATAAAAAGTGAGTAAGCATATAGCTTAAAGGCGACCATTTATATCAAATAAAAAAGATATCAGCACATTACAGGTCAGTGCTTGGTTTTAAATGCTACCTACGATAGCGATTTAATGACATTATTGAAACAGAGATATGGTGAAATTTAAATTTTTTTTTAGTTATAAAAAATAGATAAAAAGAAAGAGAGAGTTTACATACAAAAGAAAATAAGAAGCCATCTGCTATGACTAATACAGATGGCAAATTGATGTAGACGAAAAAGAAGATAACTTCTTCTGATCATAATTCGCCTTGATCAGATAAACGGTGGCACATACTGTACAAAAGGAGAACATTTTTCACCATTGTTCATTGGTAATGATAAAATAGTCGTAAAGTTTTTATTGTTTTTATATTAATACACATAAAATAGAAATAATAAAAACTTTACGACAGAGATAAATTAAATGTATTTATTGATGAATTACATTTACTCTTAAGAGAAACCGTATTTCAAAATGCTCAGTAAATTCAAGTACTTTACTTCAAACGGTTTTATTGTAATACATCTCTAGAAGTTACCCAACACTATAAGATGTATCATTACTTTATAATATATTTTAAAACGAAATATGGTATTTTCAAATATTTTTTTATTAAAATGAATATTTTTTTATAATTTGCTGAATAAATTGAGATTGACTATACATAAAATCATTTAAACTCATTTTATTATTGGCTATATCATTTAAAGCTTGCTCCCACAATGCAGTCATACCAGGATCTTTAATAATATCTGGTAAAATATCAATTAAATCACTACCAGCTTCAGTTGACACAATATTATTTTTCTCTTTCTTCAAATAGCCACGTTTTAATAAGTTTTCAATTACATCTGCTCGTGTAGCCTCAGTTCCTAGCCCTTCCGTTTCTCTAAGGCGCTGCTTCAATCTTTTATCTTGCACAAAACGTGCCGCATTTTTCATTGCAGCAATTAAGGTACCCTCTGTGTAACGTTTTGGTGCAGTTGTTTTCAATGTTAATACTTGAGCATTTTTGATTTGGCAACTATCTTTCTCATTCAATATCGGTAAAATCTGTTTTTCTTCATCATCCGCTTTATCATGTGTAAATAGCGTTTTCCAGCCCAATTGAATGATGCGTTTACCTTTCGCTACAAATTGATGTCCAGAATGTTCCAACGTAGCTACCGTATTATCCTCTTTGTACAATGGTAAGAATTGAGCAAGGTAATGTTGTCTAATGAGCTGATAGACTTTTAATTCATTATCATCCATTTTGCTTAAATCTACTTTTTGTGTTGTCGGAATAATGCCGTGGTGAGCTGTAATTTTACTGTCATTCCATATGCGAGAACGTAATGAAAGATCGAGTGAAGTAATAATAGAATTAATCTTGTTATCACTCATTACCAATGCTTTTATTACCACAGGAATTTCAGCAATCATCGACTCAGGAAGATAACCGCAGTCCGTTCTCGGATAAGTCGTTGCTTTGTGTGTTTCATATAATGATTGAGCAATCTTCAGTACCTGAGCAGCCCCAATACCAAATAATCTGGAACAAGTTTGTTGTAATGTACCCAAGTCAAAAGCAAGAGGTGGTGATTCTGATTTAGGCTTCGTTTCAATCTTGCCAACTATCATTGTTGATGACACATTTAACCCTGACATCAATTGATTAATGGCTGCCATATCGATACAACGACCTTCATCATCGCAACTTGATTCATGTGCTTGCCAAAATGCAGAAAACATTTGATTTTGCTTATTCACTAAATCAACTTTTATTTGCCAAAAAGGCTTTGGTACAAAATTTGCAATTTCACGATCACGTTGTACAACAATAGCTAATGTAGGACTTTGTACACGTCCTACGCTCATGACACCTTTATAGCCTTGTTTTTGTGCAATTAAGGTAAATAATCGAGTAAGATTCATGCCCACTAACCAATCAGCACGACTTCTTGCCAGTCCAGCAAAATATAAGGATTTTGTATCTGCATCAGATTTTAAAGATGATAGTGCTTTGCGAATACTGCCATCATCTAGTGCGGATAACCAAAGGCGCTGTATGACACCTTTATAATTTGACATATCAAGTAATTCACGAGCGATAACTTCGCCCTCTCGGTCTGGGTCAGTTGAAATTACAATAAGTTGTGCTTTTTTAATCAACCCCATCACAATCTTGTATTGTTTTGCGGTTTCTTTTTTGACTTTCATCAGCCATTTAGAAGGAATAATTGGTAACGCATTAAAATCCCATATTTTATAGGTCTCATCATACTCATGGGGTTCTGCTTGCTCCACTAAATGACCGACACACCAAGTAACCACCAGTGATTTGTCATGATTTGATAAATAGCCATCTCCCCGTTGTGTAGCACCTAAGAATTTTGCAATATCTCGACCTTGAGAGGGTTTTTCACATAAATATAATGTTGTCATATGTATATCCTATATAATGCTGTCTTTATAAGAGTAAAAGGCTAGCTTTCTTTTACTTTTAAAAGGCCTTTTAGTGGATAGTTTGCATTTTTTATAATAGGATTTACCTGTAATGAACTTCTTTATTATGTTCCATAAACAATGTATCAATTTCTTGTATTTTCAGTGAGCATTCTCTGCATTGTCGTAGAATAAAATTTAGAATGGACATTTGCATATTAAATGCAATACGATCTTTTTCTAAATCACGTAATACAGATCTGATTTCTATTGGAACATGGTTATTTATTATTAGTTTATCCCATGCATATTTTCCGGAACGACCGTTAGATTGATCTCTCCAACATAAAAACTTTCCTCCTGATGAATTTTGTGAATCTATAATAAAAATTATAGGTAAATGATTTAAAGGATAAGACTTTGCAGCATATAAAATGGATTGAGCTATTTTAAATAGTTCATTTCTAGATTCTTCAATATATTGTTTTAAGATAGTGTAATCATCAGCACTTTGTATTGGGTTAAAAAGCATTTTTAGTGCTGAATTAAGAGGTGTATTAAAAATAAGATTTTGGTAGTCCTCTTTTGTTAGAGCGTTATAATTATTAGGCATTTTATTCTCCTTCTATAGCACTTTTAGGACTTTCATCTTTACTGTTTGTAGTGTTAGGTGCAAATTGACTACGTTGTTTTCTCTCTAAAATTTCCAAAGGGAGTTCACCAAATCTCTTAAGTACTGCTTGGGCAGAAATAGAGCCTGATTTCAATTCATTTCTTGTGATATTTGCATTTTGATACCGTTGAATAATCCCTAGAATAGAACGTAATAGATGAGCTGTTCTTTCTATAATATTTTTCGTTTCATTTCTATTAAGAATAGCAATATGAGATGCGGTTAATGCAATACGAACTAGATTATCAAAATCAGATAGTAAATATTAAATATATTAATTGATAACCTATACTAGAACGGATGATCAAAGGAATTTTTACGGGGTTAATATTAAAACTTTGGGATAGTTTAATATCTTTAGGTAGTTTATCTGTATATAAATCAAGTAATTGTTCTTGTTTTTCACTTAATATTTTACGAGTACTAAGAATTTGTTGTTCTATTTTTAAAAGATAAGCATCTGCATAGGGATTATCTTGTGCAGAATGTTGATGAATTTGATTTAAAATTTTTAGACAAGATGGAATGCTAATAATACGAGTTGATAATGTACCATCTGGTAAAGAAATTTGTTTTCCTTTCCAGATTTTGGTTGCATGATGTGTATGTAAAGTTAGAGTAATATCTGTATGTAATGCGCCAATATTAAGATTTAGGTCAGTCATAAAAACTCTCTCCATGTTAATTAAAAAGAGCTTACATCATAAATATTAGAGATATTAAAACAATTATTAATTAGTTATTTATTTTGGATAAAAAAGTGTCGCCAGTGGCGACAGTCAGTTTTTAACTGGGAAAATAGTAAAAATACTAGTATAGTGAATATTAAAGGGAAGTAGAGATATTTAATTTAAGCTTTCAATATTTTCTGAGGTGTTTTTTTGATGAGATGTTTGATCTATTTTATCAAGCAGTTGTAATCGCTCAGCAATAATAGAGGTTGTCCATCTTTCAATTCCGTTATCATCAGTCCATTTTTTTGTTTGTAAGTAGCCAGATATAAATACTTTATTTCCTTTTTTTAAGAAATTTTTTGCAATTTCTGCAAGTCGTCGATATAAAGTTATTCTGTGCCATTCTGTAGTACTGTTTTGTTTACCAGCTTTATCTTTCCAGATCCGACTTGTTGCTATATTTAATGTCGCGATAATATCTCCATCAGGCATCACTCTAATTTCGGGATCTACACCAAGATTACCTAATATAATAACTTGATTTACACCAATCATAAAATCTCCTGTATTTATAACTATAATTTTAGGTATTAATTATCATAGTAAATTTTATGATAAAAACTACATATAATTAGTTATTCTAAATAGATAAAAATATTCTTGATATCATTATCCTAATGAAATCTTGTACAAAAGTGTCGCCAGTGGCGACACTCGGATTATGAATGTAATTTCAATTTATTATCTAATTCTTGAGCTTGCTGTATTATTGCTGAGCGAGTCTCTGAATTGTGTTTTTTATGTGCTGTTAATACACTAGATTGTTTATAATTTTGCTGTCTTTGTTGATTAGGTAATGTATCAATTCGATTTTTAATTAGATACTGATTAAAATTTCCTCTTTTAGCTTTATTCAATAAGCTGCAAATGTAATTAACAGGCCTTTGTATGTTTCCCATATTGATGCGTAATAATGATTCTGAGAGTACTTGCTCAACAATATCATTTGATAAATTAAGTTGTTTAATGAGTGATAATATAACTGTTCTTTCAGTATCATTGAGATAAAGATTATTTAGAATATTGTTGATAGTACTATTAGTACAGTATTGATTATATACATTACTTGTACTATACGAAGATATTGTATTTTTTTGACTAGGTTCCATAGCGGAACTTTGAATATTTGTTGAATTTTGACTAGGTTCTATAGCGGAATCTTGATTATTTCTAGTGTTTTGACTAGGTTCCATAGTGGAATTTTGAGTATTTGGATTAAGTTCCTTGATGGAACTTGTAGTGTTTGTTGTATTTTGACTAAGTTTCGTGTAGGAACTTTGATTATTTTGAGTATTTTTATTAAGTTCCGTAGAGGAACTTTGAGAATTTAAAGAATTCTGACTAAGTTCCATAGCGGACTTTTGATTATTGAGGATATCCTGATCAGAATCTTTATGCAAAATGTCGTTGATAATTTGTTTTGCACTTTGTGAGCTATGATCTTTTTGCAGAATAGATTGTTCATGCTGTTCTAGTCTACTTAACATTAATTCTATGTGAGAAATAAAGTAAAAGTTTTTATCACTTTTGAGTTCATCAACTATATAATTTGCAACATCTCTGACAATTTTATCGTTGTGAATAGTTGACTCAGTAAGTAGCGTTAAATAATTAGAATCAAAGTGGATAGCATCAGTAATGCTAATGGGCTCATCATGAATGATATAAATATTACCAAGTACCCTTCCTTTTGTATCCCTTTTTTTATCACAGAGTGTTAACCATCTTGTAAGTCGCAACAATAACAAAGTTTGACTTACGAGTTTTCTAGAAACTTTTTCATGTTGATATACTTTATCAGATAAAAGTTCTTATAATTTTTCATACGATGGGAATAAACTACCGGCAAATGTTTTTGCATGGTATCTAATCATTTGCCATGTATATTTAGCTTTAATTGTTAGCAATGGATCTTGTAATAATTTAAGAGGTACTGTTTCGTGCTGATTTCCAAAATAAAATAAACCAGCAGGAGATGTTATAGATTTATTATTTTTTTTCATTTGATTCTCCTTTTTTTATCATCTTCCCATTTTTTTACTTGTTTCCACAGCATTGTAAGATCGAGATCTAATTTTTCTGCAATAGAGATTAAGCTGTCTAATGCTTTTAAGGAGCAAAGGTTACTTCGTTGAGGATCTTTCTTGCATTCATCTTGCCAGAGATACCATGCATCATTTGATTTTTCATCAGAAATATAAGCTGAACGACGGCCAGCAGAGATACATTTTTGTAATAACCTTCTTCTTTCGCTCACTTCATACCCTTGAACACAAAAAAATATTTCATTAATTCGATACTTCCTCCTAGGAGTAATGCTCGATCAAATAAATCTTGAGAATAACTTTGTTCTTTTGAACGCTGAAGCATTTTATTTAGTAAATTATGATTAATATTAAAATGAATAAAAGATGTATTCACTTGTCCTAAATAAATAAACTCATCTACGGTGAGTTTATTTATTTCAGATAATTCTTCTGGAGTGAATCCGAGTTCTTCACAATTACGTAATTTACCTGCCTTTATTTGTGAAATTACATGCGTTAGCATAATTTGATTGATAGCTTGCATCATGACAAAGCACCTCTTAAATGTTGTCTTAATTGACGTGTAATACGAATAAGCCGAAATATTTTGACTAATAATTCATCGGTAATTATGGGGTTATGAGTCAGTCCAAGTAAAAGAGATTCATCGATTTGCCAATTGAGTATTTCTTTGTGAGCATCACTAGCTACTATAGATAGTAATCCATGTATACTTATTGATAGATCATCGTGTTCATCTGTTGATAGAGGATCTAATGTGAAACTAAAATCTCTTCCTAATGTATGTAAGTAAGGTTTTAAATTTGTGAGATTTGCAATGTCAGTTGCCAATCCAAACATTTCAAACTTTATTTTTTCTGGTGAATCAAAAGCAGGAAATATTTGCCATATGTCATCCACTGGTTGGCATCCAGTATTGGCAAAAGCAATGCCATTTTGTTGAGCACGCTTTTTCCTTTGTTCACTTAAGCTTAAATTATGAGATTGAGATGATGTCACACCAAATTGAGTAAGAATATTTTGCTCGACAGATTCATTGTTAATGTCGCCATTGGCGACACTGATTATTTTTTCTTCATGTATTTCTTGACCATTATTTTTTGATTCTGCTTGTGTGCCTTGTTTATCGATATGATTAATATTAAATTTCTTAGATACATGTTTATCTAATTGTTTTTTTATACTATCAATATTAAAAGCATCATTATCAAATTCATTTAGGGTATCTATCCATACATTTAGAAACTCCTTTTTATCAATATGAATAAGAGTTTCTTTTGTTTTGTCGAATAGTTGTAATAATTTTTCGATTTGTGGTTTACCTAGTCCATTAGAAAGGACATTAGGTATAGCAGGATATAATAATTCAATACATCTATCCATTTTTGATAAATGTTGGTGTGATATGATGTAACCATTATCTTTAAGCAATTCTGAAAATTTTCTTAATGATAAGCTAGAATCTTTTTCTTGAGAGAAAGATTGTCTTATTTTTTGGAGGGCTAAAGCCCTTTCTATGAATGTAAGATCACCTCTTAAATCATTTTCTGCTAAGTGTCCTATCAGACAGTGTATAGCGCCACTGTAGGGCTTATATAAACAGGTAATAGAATAGTATTGAGGGTCATTAGTTTCTTGGTATAGTTCATATAGAGCTTGTAATCGCGAATTGCCTCCATCAGAAATAATGTAAAAATTATCATTAGGACGTTTAGTGATATTAGGTGGAAAGTCTAATCCTCTCATTCTAATGGATTCCTTTATCTCATTATATTTTGGATTTTTATGTTTGCGAGGATTATCATCAAAAGGGCGTAGTTGTGATAAGGTGACAGTAATATATTTAGATGAATTATCTGTAGGATTTATCTCATCCTGAGAATTGTAATTTTCTGAATTATTTTGAATAACACCAATTTGCATACTCTGTCTTAAAAGAGCTTTTTTTCTGTCTCTAGAAATTTTTTCAGTCATATGTAGCTCCTAATTAAGTGTTGTAATATTATCTTGTGTATAAGATTCAAAGCGGGAGTATTGTGCAACAAAGTGAGATATAACATCACCAGTAGGACTATTACGTTGCTTACCTAGTATAATTTCTGCTAATCCAGTGCATTTTTCTTTGCTTTGATAGTAATCTTCACGATGTAGCAAGATAATGACATCTGCATCTTGTTCTATTTCGCCGGAATCTCGTAGATCTGCGTTAGTAGGTCTCTTTATTGTTCTTCCCTCAACAGCTCTGTTTAGCTGAGAAAGCGCTATAACAGGACATTGCATTTCTTTTGCAAGAGATTTGAGTGTGTTAGAAATCCGACTAATTTCTTCATATCTGTTTGGCTGATTAGGGAGTTTCATTAACTGTAAATAATCAATAAAAATGACAGAAGGATGTCCGTGTAAGCAAGTATATCTACGAATTTTTGAGCGTAGGATTTCTGGGGTTAATGTGGCAGAGTCATCGATTAATAATCTGTTTTCCCAATTTTGTTGAATATATGTCATAGCATTACTTAATTTATTAAAGCTTTCTGTATCTAACAAAAGAGGATTTCTTAAGGCTTGCAAACTCACATTGCCTAACATTGACATAAGACGCATTAGTATTTGATCACTAGGCATTTCCAAGCTATAAAATTGTACGATTGCTTTTGGATTTTGTTCTAGTGTTGCTTTAATACAAGTTAATAAAAAGGCTGTTTTACCCATTCCAGGTCTGCCAGCAATTACGACGAAATCAGATGGCTGAAATCCGGTTGTCATATAATCAAGTTCTTCAATACCTGTTGGTATACCAGTAATTGAGGAGTTTTTCTGACATGCAGATTCAATTTTTTTGATAGTAACTCGCATAGATTCAGTGAGAGTTTTGATAGTAGAAGAGGTTTTATTTTCTGCTATGGTAAATAATTGGTTTTCTGCAATAGCAAGAATAGAATCAGCAGATGTATTTTTACTATAAACAGCATTCTGTAGAGTATTGCCTAGTTCAGCTAGTTCACGAAGTTTCTTCAATTCATACAGTTTTTGGACATAGATATCAATATTATTTGATAAAGGTGTTTTTTGTACAAGTTCTACAAGATATGCAAATAATCCTGCATTATCTGGTAATGATTTTTTTAGATCTTGTTCTAATATTAGAATATCAATAGGAGAACCATTGGTAAGTCGGGTCTTTATCGCATCAAAGATTAATTTGTGATAGTGCAAATAGAATATATCTGATGATAGTAGAATAGAAATATTATCCCATTGTTCGTTATTCATTAATAGTGTTCCTAGAACAGCTGACTCTAAGTGTTCATCAAATAAATTATTTATATTTTTGTTTGTCATATTTCCTCCTTTCTATTTAACTAGTTAAATAGATGTTGGAATTGTGGAAATAATACAGAACATAGTTTTTTCATTGTGTTATGTTTTGTTTTCTTATAACGATGAATTGGTATGCATAATGTGTTAGCTTCTCGATAAGCAACTCGAGATGGAATAACAAGATCTAGGAGTTCTATTTGATAGTTTTGTTTGAATTGAGGTTCGTTAAATATTTGGTGTAATTGTGCAATAATATCTTTTGCATCATTAGTATTATCAACACGATTTGCTATAGCTTTTATTGGAGGAAGTTGTAATCCAAATGTTGAATAGGTATGTAAATCAGAATATAAGCTTAAAGTCCCTCTTAGGAACTCTCTCGTAGATAAGAGCTCAGGTAAGAGTGGAGAAATAATAAGATCACTAGCTAGTACTGACATTTCAAGTGTAATATCTCTTGTACCTCTAGTATCAATAATGATCAAGTCATAACCATGAATTTGTTGTAGAAGATAATTAAAACGAATGACACCGTCTGGCAAGTTGCGCAATAAGAAACTAATTTTACCAGTAGGGTCATTAGACTTTATAAGATGTAGATTTTTGATATTTGTATGTGAAATTATATCTGTTGGATTTGTGTTTTTATCTATAAGGAATTCATAGATACCACCTTTTGCAGAGTAATTTAGTTGATAATAGGAACTCAAAGATGGTTGTACATCTGTATCAATCATAAGCACTTTGAGTCCATGATCGGCGCAAAAAGCAGAGATGTTTGCAGCATTAGTGGTTTTAGTAACAACGCCTTTAGTTGATAAAATAGTAATGATTTGCATAGGGTAACTCTTTGTCAAAAATGAAACAGTAATACCAAATACAAAGTAAAAAGGACTGCTTATAGTTTG
>NZ_JPXY01000057.1:0-2202 GCF_000771895.1 Gallibacterium genomosp. 2 | reverse complement strand
TTCTTTATCTTCAATAAAAATTTATCGCTTTCATTTATACTAACCTTGAAACTTGCTATTTTGCATCCATATAGGGAAACATTGTTTTTAAATAGACTAAAAAAGGAACAAAAAATGACCACAATTGTTAGTGTTCGCCGTAATGGGCACGTAGTAGTTGGCGGAGATGGACAGGTTTCGCTGGGGAATACCGTAATGAAAGGTAATGCTCGCAAGGTTCGCCGTTTATATGGTGATAAAGTGCTTGCGGGGTTTGCAGGGGGAACAGCTGATGCATTTACATTGTTTGAATTGTTTGAACGTAAATTAGAAATGCATC
The DNA here is from genome assembly GCF_000771895.1 of Gallibacterium genomosp. 2. Taxonomy (NCBI): domain Bacteria; kingdom Pseudomonadati; phylum Pseudomonadota; class Gammaproteobacteria; order Pasteurellales; family Pasteurellaceae; genus Gallibacterium; species Gallibacterium genomosp. 2. The sequence goes on along the minus strand of NZ_JPXY01000057.1, from coordinate 1,883 downwards.
AAGGGCATTTATTGAAAAGTGCTGTTGAGTTGGCAAAAGAGTGGCGTACGGATCGCGCATTGCGTAAGTTAGAGGCAATGTTGATTGTCGCTGATGCAAAAGAATCGTTGATTATTACCGGTTTAGGCGATGTGGTGCAACCTGAAGAGGATCAAATTTTGGCAATCGGTTCTGGTGGCAATTATGCAATGGCAGCAGCAAGAGCATTGGTAGCAAATACAGATTTATCAGCAAGAGAAATTGTTGAAAAATCATTAAAAATTGCAGGTGATATTTGTGTTTATACCAATAACAATTTCACTATTGAGGAATTACCGTAAACAAAGGATAAAAAAATGTCTGAGATGACTCCAAGAGAAATAGTTTCCGAATTAGATAAACACATTATTGGTCAAGCGGATGCTAAACGTGCAGTGGCAATTGCGTTGCGTAACCGTTGGCGTCGTATGCAGCTTCAAGATCCACTGCGTCACGAAGTAACTCCGAAAAATATTTTGATGATTGGTCCAACTGGAGTAGGGAAAACTGAAATTGCTCGCCGGTTGGCTAAATTAGCAAATGCACCATTTATTAAAGTTGAAGCAACAAAATTCACTGAAGTAGGATACGTAGGTAAAGAGGTAGATTCTATTATCCGTGATTTGACTGATGTAGCAATGAAATTAGTGCGACAGACAGAGATCAATAAAAATCGCTATCGTGCAGAAGAAGCAGCAGAAGAGCGTATTTTGGATGTGTTGTTGCCTCCAGCGAAAGATCAGTGGGGAAATGTTGAAAATAATGATTCCCATAGTAATACTCGTCAGATTTTCCGAAAAAAATTGCGTGAAGGTCAATTGGATGATAAGGAAATTGAAATTGATGTTGCTTCAGGTGGTACGGTTGGTGTTGAAATTATGGCTCCTCCGGGAATGGAAGAGATGACAAACCAATTGCAATCAATGTTCCAAAGTTTATCAAGTAGTCAGACTCAAAAACGTAAAATGAAAATTAAAGATGCGTTAAAAGTATTGATCGAAGATGAAGCAGCTAAATTGATTAATCCTGAAGAATTGAAATTGAAAGCGATTGAAGCGGTTGAACAGCACGGAATAGTCTTTATTGATGAAATTGATAAAATTTGTAAACGAGGCGAAACTAGTGGACCGGATGTATCTCGTGAAGGGGTTCAGCGCGATTTATTGCCATTAGTAGAAGGTTCAACCATCAATACTAAACACGGTATGGTGAAAACTGATCATATTTTGTTTATTGCATCAGGAGCGTTTCAAGTTTCTCGTCCTTCAGATTTAATTCCTGAATTACAGGGTCGTTTGCCGATTCGTGTAGAGCTTGGCGCTTTAAGTGCGAAGGATTTTGAGCGTATTTTGACTGAACCGGATGCATCTTTGACTGAGCAATATAAAGCATTAATGCAGACTGAAGGTGTAACTATTGAGTTTACTGAAGATGCGATTGCTACAATTGCAGAAGCCGCATTTCGTGTAAATGAGAAGACCGAAAATATTGGAGCAAGACGTTTGCATACTGTATTAGAACGCTTGATGGATAAAATCTCTTTTGAAGCATCTGATATGAGCGGTGAAAAAGTAACTATTGATGAGGACTATGTAAAATCAGCACTTGGCGACGTTGTTGAAAATGAAGATTTAAGCCGTTTTATTTTATAATATTATTTTATAAAAAAGAGCTAGGTAGTTGATACTTAGTTTTCTGATGGTTAACAAAGGCCTAGGCAAAAAACTAGGCCTTTGATTTAATAAGGCATATAGGACAAAATAGTTGGTCTTTTTGCACTTTATGCCTTTATAGGACAAAATAGTTGGTAAAGATTATTTTGGATGATCTTTACCAGCTTTCTTTATTTAAAAAATCCTGTATAA
>NZ_JPXY01000056.1:0-16034 GCF_000771895.1 Gallibacterium genomosp. 2 | reverse complement strand
GAGATATGATGTCTTAAATTGCATAAATTTTCTGCGATAAAGATCACAAAAATGAAAAAATCAGAAAAAAAAGTAAAGAATATGGCCTTACAAGAAGATATTAAACAATTAATTCTTAATAAAGGTTTAAAAGCAGGCGATCTAATGCCTACTGAAAATGAGTTAATGGAATATTTAAACGTTAGTCGTTCCAGTTTAAGAGAAGCAGTTAAATCATTAGAAGCATTGCATATTTTAGATATTCGGCACGGTGTAGGAACTTTTATCAGCGAATCCTCACTTACACCGATGATTCAAAGCCTTGCTTTTCATACACAATTACAACTACAAAATAATATAAAATATTTATTAGATATCTTAGATATTCGTGAAATTCTGCAATATGGTTTTGCTCCGCTTGCTATTGCCAATATTAGTGATACAGAAGTCGATCAACTGCAACAGTTAAGCTTAGAATTACAACAATTGGCTAGACAAAACCTATTCTCTAGCGAACTAGAATATAAAATTCAACTACAGACCTATCAAGCAATAAATAATCCGCTTTTGTCACAATATCTAGGCGCTTTCTGGCAAATATTCAATTTACAAGAGGAAAACTTGCCAACTATAACTCTCTCAGCTCAAGAGGTAGCGTTACACTATCGTGAATGGGTAGATGCTGTAGAGGCACGCGATATTAATCGTTTCCAACACGCCGTACTACTTTATTTTCGTACTCTACGTCAACGCTTACAACAAAAGGAAAAGGAAAAAGAAAATGGACAATATTAACGTTGCTCTTGTTGGTTGTGGCTTCTTCGGTCAACAACTTGCTTCTGTATTTAATAAATTACCCGCAAAATTGGTTGGTGTAACCGATTTACAGATAAACCTAGCGCAAAACATCGCCGAACAATACAAAACACAAGCCTATGCCGATTTAAATACATTACTTACTCAACAGAAAGTCAACCTCGTGCTTATCGCCACCTACAATTATAGCCATCGCCAACTTGCAGAAATTGCCATTCAAAAAGGTTGTGCCGTATTTATTGAAACACCTTTCACGATTAATGAACAAGATGCCCATCAACTGATACAAATGGCAAAAGAAAATAATGTACCGCTTTTTGTTGGACACTGTTTGCGTGTATTACCAGGCTTACAACAAGCAAAACAATTATTAACACAACAAACATTGGGAAAAATAACGGTAGTACGAGCAAATCGCCAACGCTGGATAAATCCTATTTTTCAAAAAGATTGGTGGAAAAATGATATTCAACTAACTGGTGGAAAACTCTTTCATGAAATACATGAATTAGATTTACTTGCTTGGTTAATTGGTGAAGTTGAAGCTGTTTTTGCACAATCTACTAATCGAGCACATTTAGAAACGCCTGACCATCACGATATTATTCAATTATTACTACAATTTAAAAATGGCGTTTTCGGATCTTTAGAAATGGGAACAGCGTATCGCTTGCCTAAATGGGATATTGCCATTCACGGTGAACTAGGCTCAATGATGATTAATTTCTTCACTTCCACTGTCACAATCACTTTCGCTAACGGAAAACGCCAACAGTTTAATATGTATAACGAATTTGAAGCTGATCTATCTTTACGAGAAAGTAGTAAAGGGATCCAAAAATATGGTCAACCCAATGAACATTGCCCTTATTGGCTGACTCGTGCTGTAGAATTAGAAGCACAAAGTATTTTTGAACATTTACAACAACACAAAAACAGCATTCTTTGTGAACTTCCAGCAAGAGCAATTTGTATTGCTTCGGCTGCAACCCAATCTATTCAAAAGAAAAAATTAATTAACGTAAAATATTAAATCTCTTATTAAAATACCCATTAAGAAAACATTTTTAATAAGTATCAAACTACTAATTATTTATACAAACAAAACATACTGAATGCAAAACAACATTAAGCCAAACATTCTATTAATAGATTGAATGATAAAAACAAACCTACGATAAAATATCATAGGTTTGTCAATGGCTTGAATGGCTATTTAGCCTATTTTTACTTTTAGCTTTAATGATATTACGTTATCTATAATAGCTAAATGTTTTTCACTTTTACCTAGTTATACCTCGTTTTAGATTTCAACGACAAGCTTTATTTTGTTGATTGAGAGGATTGTATATTCTCATTTGTTAACGGCTTTCCTTGGTATTCTCCCGTTAAACTATGTAAGAAATCAACAATATCGCTCACTTGCTCTTTTGATAAACTTACACCACTTTGATATTTCAACATCATTTCCACTGCTTGGGTTAAATCTTGTGCATTTGCATCGTGGAAATAAGGTGCGGTAAGTGCAACATTACGCAATGTAGGCACTTTAAAACGATGTTTATCATAAGGATTTTTCGTTTGTGCAAAGCGACCGTCATCTGCTTCTGTTAATGGTTTATTGCGATCAGCAAAATAATCTGCTTTTAATCCCATTAATTCATAAGATTGACCACCTAAATTAGTGCCAGTATGACAAGTATCACATTTATATTGGTGGAATAACGCATAACCATTTTTTTGTGTTGCAGTTAATGCATTTTCATCACCTTGTAAATAACGATCGAATGGACTGTTTGGCGTGATTAAAGTTTTTTCAAACTCTGCAATGGCATCAGTAATATTTTTTTCATTAAAACCTTCCGGGTAAATTTTTTCAAAGGCTTGTTTGAGCGACTCATCTTTGTTGAGATTATCAACAATTTGTTGCCAATTTTCTGCTCCCATTTCTACAGGGTTTAAAGGAGGCCCACCAGCTTGTTCGGCTAGATTTGCTGCACGACCGTCCCAGAATTGAGCAAAGTTGAAAACAGCATTATAGACAGTCGGTGCATTAATGCCTCCTTTCTGTCCTTTAATTCCGGTAGAAGTAGCAAGGTTATCCACACCACCCGTATTTAAACTATGACAACTAGCACAAGCAATCGTCCCATCGCCAGATAAGGCTGTGCTATGATAAAGCACGTTACCTAGTTCCACTTTGGCAGGATTAACCGGCAAACTTTGTGGCACAGGTTGTACAAAACGTTCTGCTGATGTACTAGAGGTGTTTGCAGGAAGTTGGTATTCTTGGCGAACTTTATGAATCCAATCAAGCAAGATTGCTTTCTCTTGCTCGTTTAAACCAGATCCCCAATGCACCATTTTGAAAGAATGAATAGGCATTTCGTTATTTTGGATCACGCTTTCAAGTTTCGCTAAATCCGCCGCAGAAATGCGTTGAGGTTGATTAAGATAATCGGTAATGTTATCCAACAAAAAATGGGATTGCCCTTGCTTAATATCTTTATCCATTAAACTGCTAGCGATAGGCAATTTTGCATAAAATGGCATATTAGCATTGTTACTATGGCAATATTGACAGCCATTATTATATAGCACGGTTTCAACGGCACGTTGCTGAGGATCAGTAATTTGGCTTTCTTGCAAACGGCGTTGTGTTTCTTGTTTATCAAAGTGGTGGATATATGCCACCGTCCCTAGATAAGCGACGGCACCTGCACCAATAAATGTAAATAACCACGATTGAGGTTTCATAAGATTCTCCCTTATAGAATAGAAAGTTAGAAATTATCGGCATAGTATTCATAATTATGGGTAAAAAAATATTGATAGAACTCAATAAATTTCATTGACATATCCTATAGCTCTAATAGGTATAGTTTTGTATAGTTATTAGTATGGAAAAGATGAAATAAAAAACACCGCACTTTTAAAGATAAAATTTAATAAATAAATTGTTTTCGATATAGAAATATTTTTATTCAAAGTAGAAAAAATTATAGTCGTCTCAATTTTCTATAGCTTAAATTTTAAACTCAACTGAAATATATAAAAAAGAAGTGTTCATTAATTTAATCTATTATTAAATTTCCAAACTCAATAAGGATTAAACAATGAACACTTATCATAAACATATTTCTAATAGACACGGAAAAGATAATGGTTTTACACCTTCAATAGCTCATAATAATCAAATACATTACTACGGGGATATGTTGGAACAGTAAAAGAGCAATCAATGAAGTCGGAGATTCAAGAAAAAAGTCGATGAATTCAATCATCGACCTCACGAATATTTAGATTAACAAACACCTTATAAGGTATTACACGAAGTTTGACAACTCAAGAATTAATAAACCGCCATTATTACCATTACCCAAATAATACTAAGTGCCGGGCCGAGTAAACCAACCACAATACCTCCCAAGCGGAATTCCGCTTGACGAATTAAGCCAGTACTAAATGCAATAGCATTTGGTGGAGTTGAAACCGGTAAAAATAACGCACACGATGCGCTTAACCCAATGACTAACGGCAAAATTGCCGGAGAAACATCACCGGAAAAAACTTTTAATAACGATAAGCCAACTGGAATTAAAATCGTGGTGGCAGCCGTGTTACTCATAAAGTTAGATAACACAACAGTAATAAATGCAAATAAAATCAACAACATCATAAAACTGATATGAACGTGGCTTAATTGATTCACAAAATGAGTAGCAATTTTTTGTTCTTCAATAGCCAAACCTAATGCTAAACCACCGGCAACCAGCATTAAGGTATCCCACGGCAATTTACGCACATCATCCGAATCAAGTACACCAAGCATTGTTAAACCAACAATAGGAATACCAGAAGCGGCAGCAATCGGCATTCCGAACCATTTTGCAGTCAGCCAGAAGAACAGCGTAACCGCCAAAATCACCAACACAATTGTTTTTTGTGTACGATGCTCTTTTTCATCTTCAGGATTTTCAATTTCTTTAGCTTCCTGAAGAAATTGGAATTCTAATTTTTCTTTGGCACTAATGCGATAACGTTTAATTAATACTCGCCAAAATACTAAAATTAGCACAACAGCAACTGGTGTTCCCATTAACATCCATTCAAGAAAAGAGATGTGATAACCAATATTTTCCAATGCACCAACAGCAATCGCATTCGGTGCTGAACCGATAATAGTTGCCATACCGCCAATGGAAGCCGCCGCCGGAATACCTAACAACAATGCACGAGAAATATTGGCTTTTTTATCCAATGTAACAAATAGTGGGCTTACAGTAGCAATCATCATTGCTGTGGTGGCAGTATTACTCATCAACATTGACATTACAGCCGTTAGCGTCATTAAACCAAGCAGAATATTTTGTGGATTTTTACCAAATTTTGGCAACATTCGTTTTAACAACAAAATATCCAACTCCGTTTTTTTCATTGCTTCCGCTAAGAAAAAACCGCCTAAAAAAAGCCAAATTACACTATCTGACCAAGTTTGCAGATATTGCATAGCATTTTCTGCATCGCTTCGTCCCATAATTAAAACAAGAAAACCGATAATTAAAATACCGACTGAAAACGGAGGAATTGCTTCAGTTACCCACAGTGAAATAGCGAAAAAAATAAGAAACAGGACATAATTCTGTGTTTGTGTAAAAAGCGGATCACTCAACCAGTTCATCATTGCCCAACCAAAAAGCAGTGAAAAGATAAATAAACCGACCTTACTCTTCCTCACTTCCGCAATTGGATGCTTAGTGAAATTTTTTAGCGATGTATAAATCGAATCAGACATAACAACAAATACTCCAAACTACCTAATAATAACTTCGACTTATTATAGTAGAAAAAAGGGCAGATAACTCTGCCCTATATCACATTTTTAAACGCTAAATTATTGGAATAATTAACAATTTATTCATTTTTCTGAAACAGTCAACAATTTTCTTTGATTCCTCGCTCAATCTGCTCGAATAATTGGTAACGTTTCCGATACATCGACCGTTTTTTGCTTTGAATTTCTTCCAGTGGACGTTGCTCAACCTGCAACGGTAATTGCCAATATTGATTGCCACGTTGCGCACCGTTTTCTTGCCAAAATTCATCATAATTCATATAAATTTTCTTACTGCCGTGCAAGCGAATTTTGGTTTGATAATGGTGAGGAATACCGACCAGCTGCATTTGCCAATGTTGCGCCAACCATTTAAAACACTCCACCAATAAAAACATCGGGCGCATACCGTGCAACTGTTTAGTTAAAGATTTAACAATTTCCGCCGCATTTTCACCTCGAGGGCCTTGTATACTGGCGATAAGTATTTGATTATTTTCAATAAAAGCAAATGAGGCATCATAATAACGTTGCTCGGTGCCATCCTGAATATTGATGGAAAAATAGCCTTCATAAAAATCAATTTGATTTAAATTGAGGTATAACCCTAAGCCATTTTCTAGATCCGCTAATTTAATTGAATTGTTCGCAATCAGTTGCCGGCAACGTTCCTCTCCTAACAAACGCTCCATTTGCAACAAGCTGTACTCAATTTGTTGCACTCGTTGTTGTGCCGAAAAACGTTTATCGCAATAATGAAACATCACACTATGAAAACGATGTTTCTGTCGTTGGAAAATCGGCAACCAAAGTGGATGTTGATTCAGAAACTGGATTAATTGATTACCTTGACGATATGTCAAAGTGCGACGTAAAAAATAGCGTAAAATATGGCGAATTTGCTTTAAAACACGTTGTTCCTGCCCCCAAGGATACATTTCACGCACAGTTGGAAAATGTGTAAATGGTTGTTGTTCTGTCATAATTTCTTTTTCATTTATCGTTAAATTGCGCGCTATTCTATGCAACTCAACTAAAAGAGTAAAATTGTATTACGCTAATTTGCAAACAAGTTAAAAAATTACCTTGCAAGCCGATAATAATTGCATATAAAATCATTTTTATTACATAATTATTCAAAGAATAGGAAGTTAATATGATTCGCAGCACAGAACTTGTTCAATGGTTCCGTCAATCCACGCCTTATGTTACAGCACATAGAAATAAAACTTTCGTGATTATGCTTGACGGCAACACCACTTCCAGCCCTAATTTCAGCAACATTATTGACGACATCAGTTTATTACATAGTTTAGGCATAAAATTAGTGATTGTTTTCGGTGCCAGGAAACAGATCAACGATGCCTTGACACTCGCTCACATTGCAGAGCGTTATCACAAAAATATCCGCGTAACCGATCAGCAAACGTTGCATTTAGTTAAACAGGTCGTTGGCAGTCTGCAATTCGATATTACAGCTCGTCTTTCATTGCGAATGAACAATATTACGCATAATGGCGTACCAAATGTGGTCAGTGGTAATTTTGTCATTGCACAACCAATCGGCGTTGATGACGGTGTTGACTATCAGTTAAGCGGGAAAGTACGGAAAATTGATAGTGAAGGAATCAAACAACAATTAGAACGAAATGCTATTGTGGTAATTAGCCCTATCGGCGTTTCTGTTACCGGCGAAACCTTTAATTTGGCTTTTGAGGAGTTGGCGGCACAAATTGCCATAAAATTGAAAGCAGAAAAAGTAATCGGATTTTGTGAAAAACAAGGTATTATTGATAAAAACCAGCAAGTTATTGCAGATTTAACTCTTCTTGCTGCAGAAGAGCATTTACACCAATTAATCGCAAAAGATGCTTATCACAGTTCTGAAGCTCGTTTTCTACAAACCGCATTAGAAGCCTGTCGTAACGGTGTAAAACGTGCTCATTTGTTGAGTTACCTTGAAGATGGCTCTTTATTACAAGAACTTTTCTCTCGTGATGGTATCGGAACACAAATCTCGTTAGAAAGTTCAGAAATTGTGCGTATCGCCAATATTAAAGACATTCCAAATTTATTAGCATTAATTCATCCACTTGAACAACAAGGCATTTTGGTCAAACGTTCACGCGAACAGTTGGAAATGGAAATCGATCACTACACTATTATTGATCGTGATGGCGTGATTATTGCTTGTGCAGCATTAAACCCTTATTTTGAGGAAAAAATGGCAGAAATGGCTTGTGTTGCTGTACATCCAGATTATCGCAACTCTTCACGAGGTGATATTCTATTAAGCCATATTCAAAAACGAGCAGTTGCACTGGGCATCAAAAAACTGTTTGTCCTCACCACACGCACCGTTCATTGGTTCCAAGAACGGGGTTTTGAAATCGCTAATGTTGAAGATTTACCACAAGAAAAACGTGAAAAATATAATTATCAACGCCGTTCTAAAATTTTGATTCAACCTTTAGAAGAAGAATAATTGACTCGGTAGCCTATTTCTCTGCAAATAGGCTATTTTCTCTACAAAATTTAAAATAATCTCGCATCTCCTCTATTTTTTCTATAATATCCGCCTTTATTCATCGTGGTTCGCAAACCTCCCACGCAAAAAAACTAGGAATATTTATGCAAAACAAAAAAGCAATCGTCATTTTTTCTGGCGGTCAAGACTCCACCACTTGCTTACTACAAGCCCTACAAACCTACGGCAATGGCAATGTTGAAGCCATTACGTTTCATTACGGTCAACGCCATAGCATTGAATTGGAAAAATCTCGCTGGATAGCAGATGATCTTGGCGTTAAACAGACAATTTTTGATCTCTCTTTAATGAAGTCGATTACACACAATGCATTGATGGATAGCAATGAAACTATTCAGCAAAAACAGGGGAAATTGCCGAATACCTTTGTTGATGGACGTAATGCACTGTTTCTACTCTATGCGGCAATTTATGCTAAAGGTCAAGGAATCAACGATATTATTACCGGTGTATGTGAAACCGATTTTAGCGGTTATCCTGATTGTCGTGATGTCTTTATTAAATCAATGAATGTTACCCTCAATTTAGCAATGGACTACAGTTTCAACATTATTACGCCATTAATGTGGCTGACTAAAAAAGAAACGTGGGCTTTAGCGGATCAATTAGGTAGATTGGAATATGTTATGCAACATACCCACACTTGTTACGAAGGTATCGAAGGCGGCTGCCACCATTGCCCGAGCTGTTTATTACGAGAAAAAGGATTAAACGAATATTTAGTGGAAAAAGAGGCAAAAAATGTTGAAAGTCGCTAAAGAATTTAGTTTTGATATGGCACATCTATTAGATGGACACGACGGTAAATGCAAAAATCTTCACGGACATACCTATAAATTACAAGTTATCGTCAGCGGCGAAACTGAAAATAGCGGTGCAAAAAAAGGAATGGTGATTGATTTTGCTGATTTAAAAAAAGTAGTCAACGATCTGATTATTTCTCCAATGGATCACGCGTTTATTTATGACCAAAGCAGTGAACGAGAAATTAAAATAGCTCAATTTATTTTTCAACGCTTAAAGGAAAATGTTGGATTTCATCTTCATTCCGTTCGTTTATGGGAAACGCCCACCTCCTTTGCAGAATATGGTGAAGAGTAATGCAAACTGAATATGCTATTGTTGAAATTTTTGAAAGCCTTCAGGGAGGAGGCTTTAATACCGGAATGCATGCTATTTTTATCCGTTTCGGCAAATGTAATTTAACCTGCCCTTGGTGTGATACCGATTATCAAACCTTTTCACTGATGACACTACAACAGATTGCCAATCAAGTTACTTCTTTTACAGCAAAAAATATCATTATTACTGGCGGTGAACCGACTATTCAACCAAATTTAGAAAAATTATTAAGCCATTTCAAAAAGTTAGGTTATTTCCTAGCGATTGAAACCAACGGTTTAAAACCGATTCCACCGCAAATTGATTATATTGCTACCAGTCCGAAACGTCTGTATCGTCACAAATATCAACAACGCGGTATCACTCACGCAGATGAGGTGAGAATTGTGAATGATGACAAAAATATCCAGCTCTTTTGCCAAGAAATTGCTAAAAAAATTCAAGCAAAACATTATTATCTTTCGCCTTGCGAACAACAGGGAGAAATGAATCTACTGGATACCATTCGTAAGTTAGGACAACTTAATGAAAATACTGATATTAAATGGCAGCTTAGTATTCAAACACATAAATTGGTTGGGATTGAATAAAATAAGCAATCGATTGTGTGAAAGTTTGCATAAATAAGCGTATAATTCTGCTCAGTTTTTTATCACAACAGGTATCTTAATTATGCAAACAATCAGCCTAAAGAAAATTTATTCTGGTAAAGTTCGTGATCTCTATGAAATTGATGACAAAAGAATGTTGATGGTAGCTTCTGACCGTTTATCCGCATTTGATGTTATTCTTGATGATCCAATTCCACGCAAAGGAGAAATACTCACTCAAATCTCAAATTTTTGGTTTAACAAACTTGCCCACATTATGCCAAATCATTTCACAGGCGACACTGTATATGATGTTTTACCTGAAGCAGAAGCAAAGGCTATCGAAAAACGTGCTGTTGTTTGTAAACGTTTAACGCCTATCAAAATTGAATCTATCGTTCGCGGTTATTTAACCGGCAGCGGTTTGAAAGATTATCAAAAAACAGGTTCTATCTGTGGTTTAGCGTTGCCGAAAGGCTTGGTTGAAGCTAGCAAATTACCGGAACCGATTTTTACCCCATCAAGCAAAGAAGAGATCGGTAATCACGACATCAATATCAGCTATGCGGAATGTGAAAAACTTATCGGCAAAGATTTAGCGGCACAAGTGAAAGAAAAAGCGATTGCACTCTACACTACTGCAGCGAAATATGCTTTAACCAAAGGCATTATTATTTGCGATACTAAATTTGAATTCGGTTTGGATGAAAACGGCGTATTGACGCTAATGGATGAAGTGTTGACACCGGACTCAAGCCGTTTCTGGTCAGTTGACAGCTATCAAGAAGGCATTAATCCGCCATCATTCGATAAACAGTTTATTCGTAACTGGTTGGAAAACAGTGGTTGGAACAAACAACCGCCTGCTCCGAAAGTGCCTCAAGAGATTATTGATCAAACTGTAGCAAAATATCAGGAAGCGTTTGATCTGTTAACAAAATAAATAGCGTTTTTCATAAAAAAATCTGCATTTTAAATCAATAAAATGCAGATTTTTATAAGAGCGGATGACTATTTCTGTTCTCCTACATCATCTTTCATCCGTTTTTTTAACTTTAACGTCTGAACAAGCCGCCCATTCCTCCAAGACCGCCCATTAATCCTTGCATTCCTCGCATCATTTTCGCCATTCCACCTTTACGCATTTTTTTCATCATTTTTTGCATTTCTTCAAACTGTTTCAACATACGGTTCAAATCCTGCACCTGTGTGCCTGAACCGGCAGCAATGCGGCGTTTACGTGATCCTTTAATAATGGCCGGATTTCGACGTTCTTTAAATGTCATCGAATTGATCATTGCTTCCATTCGTTGGAACATTTTGTCATCTACTTGATTTTTCACGTGATCTGGTAAATTCTGCATTCCCGGTAATTTATCCAGCATTGACATCATCCCGCCCATTTTTTTCATTTCGAGCAGTTGTTCACGGAAATCTTCTAAAGTGAAATCATCCCCTTTTTTAAATTTCTGTGCCATTTTTTCGGCTTTTTCCTGATCGACATTACGTTGTAAATCTTCGATCAAAGAAAGCACATCGCCCATACCGAGAATACGAGAGGCAATTCGTTCCGGATAAAATGGCTCTAAAGCATCGGTTTTCTCCCCCATACCGAGGAATTTAATCGGTTTACCGGTAATTTGACGAATAGATAACGCCGCACCACCACGTGCATCCCCATCCACTTTGGTTAAAATCACACCGGTTAAAGGCAATGCCTCATTAAATGCTTTGGCTGTATTGGCGGCATCTTGCCCAGTCATAGCATCAACAGTAAACAAAGTTTCAATCGGATTAAGCACTTGATGGATCTGTTTAATTTCATTCATCATCTCTTCATCAACGTGCAAACGACCAGCGGTATCGACAATCAATACATCAAAGAACTTTAATTTCGCTTCCGACAGAGCAGCTTTGACAATCTCTTCCGGTTTTTGTGAGGCATCTGAAGGATAAAATGTTGCATTAACACTCTGTGCTAATGTTTCCAACTGTTTAATCGCCGCCGGACGATAAACGTCAGCAGAAACCACCATCACCTTTTTCTTATGACGTTGTTGTAAAAATTTAGCCAATTTAGCAACACTGGTTGTTTTTCCAGCCCCTTGCAAACCAGCCATTAAAATCACTGCCGGCGGTTGTGTTGCCAAGTTAAGCGTTTCATTGGCTTCACCCATTGCTTTTTCAAGCTCTGCTTGAACAATCTTGATAAACTCCTGCCCAGGTGTCAGGCTTTTATTTACTTCAACCCCTAAAGCTCGTTCTTTAACCTGATTAATAAATTCTCGAACAACCGGTAACGCTACATCGGCTTCCAACAAAGCCATTCGTACTTCGCGTAAGGTTTCTTTGATATTATCTTCGGTTAAACGACCTTTGCCGCTAATGTTACGCAATGTTCTTGACAGACGATCTGATAAATTCTCAAACATAGAAAATCCTGATTCTGAAACGGAGTGTTAACAATGACAATCTAAAAAACACTCGAAAAATAGATAAAAACAGTGGGCATTATACCGAAAATTTGCCTGTTTTCACCATTTGCACATAATCCTGTGGAAAAATTCATAGAAAACTGCTAACTTTTTAAGGCTTATGTTTTTTTAGAGAGCAAAAATTATGTTGTGGATCGGCGTGTTCGCTATCGTTGCTTATTTAAGCAGTATCTTATTAATTACCCCGGTACTAATGAAAGTCCAACAGGGAGAAACTAACAATATTACCCGTTCGGGAAAACAGTGGGTTTTTCATAGTGCGATCTTGGCAATCGTGTTGCATTTGATTGGATTAATGAACAGTTTCTTCGTTGCTGGTGGGCAAAACTTTACTCTATTCAATGTTTCTTCATTAATTTCCGTCTTAGTCAGCCTTGTAGCAACATTAGCAATGTTGCGTACCAATACATTTTGGTTTGTGTTACCTATCGTATACTGTTTTTCCGTAATAAATATTGTCGGAACCACATTTTTCCCTGGTAACTTCATCAAACATTTAAGCGAAAACAATGGGTTATTGTTTCATATTGCTTTGGCACTTTTTAGTTATATTGTCTTTGCCATCAGCACTTTATACGCATTGCAACTTGGTTGGTTAGATCGCAATTTAAAACAGAAAAAAATGACCTTTTCTCCAATGATCCCATCGCTTATGAAAGTAGAAAAACAGCTGTTTCAACTGCTGATTTTAGGGGAAGCATTACTGACTATCACCTTAATCAGCGGTAGCATTTACCTGCCAAACTTCTTTTCAGCGGATCAAATTCAAAAAGCGGTTTTCTCTTTCATCGCTTGGATTATTTTTGCAATTTTATTATTAGGTCATTACAAATTACATTGGCGAGGAAAAAGAGTGATCATTTACACAATTTCAGGTATGATTTTGCTCACTTTCGCTTATTTCGGCAGTCGTTTGATTGTGATGTAAATGAAATTTAGGTGGCGTATTTATCAATAATATAAGTACGCCGAATGATTGACTTAATAT
This sequence comes from Gallibacterium genomosp. 2, assembly GCF_000771895.1. Taxonomy (NCBI): domain Bacteria; kingdom Pseudomonadati; phylum Pseudomonadota; class Gammaproteobacteria; order Pasteurellales; family Pasteurellaceae; genus Gallibacterium; species Gallibacterium genomosp. 2. The sequence continues at coordinate 2,662 of NZ_JPXY01000056.1, read as the reverse complement.
AGGATTTTATTTTGGACAGTATCCCCATAAGTACATTATTTTTTCTGTTAATTTTGTTACTTATTCTTTCAGCCTATTTCTCAAGTTCAGAAACCGGCTTGCTTTCATTAAATCGTTATCGTGTACGTTATCTTGCAGATAAAGGGAATCGAGGGGCTCAAAAAGCCGAGAAATTATTAAAGAAAACCGATATTCTTCTAAGTTTTATCTTAATTTTTAATAACTTAGTTAATATTATGGCGTCTGCTCTCGCCACAATGATTGGTCTACGTTTAGGTGGCGATGCCGGCGTTGCAATTGCTACAGGCGTTTTAACTTTTGTGATGTTGGTCTTTTCTGAGATTTTCCCTAAAACTGTAGCTGCGATTTACCCAGAAAAAATAGGCTTTTTTAGTAGCCATATTTTATCAGTACTGATCAAAATTTTTCTTCCATTAGTCTATTTTGTTAACTTCTTTACTAACGGATTGATGCGTTTAATTGGTCTAAAACTGGATATTAAATCACACTCCATTAGCCCCGAAGAATTACGAAGCATCGTAAATGAATCAGGCAAATTTATTCCTCGAGCTCACCAACAAATGTTACTTTCTATTTTAGATATGGAGAAAGTCACTGTTGAAGATATTATGGTGCCTCGCAATGAAATTAGTGGCATTAATATTGAAGATGATTGGAAATCGATTATGCGTCAATTAAATCACGCTGCTCATAGCCGAATCGTATTGTACAAAGAGAATATGGATGAAAACGCACTCGGTATTTTACGCGTTCGTGAAGCCTATCGTTTAATGACCAATACCAATGAATTTACCAAAGAAACCTTAATGCGCGCCGCTGATGAAATTTATTTTATTCCTGAAGGCACAACATTAAATGCACAATTATTAAATTTTAAAAATAATAAAGAGCGTATCGGTTTAGTTGTTGATGAGTATGGCGATATTAAAGGCTTGGTTACGTTGGAAGATATTTTAGAAGAGATTGTCGGCGAATTTACTACCTCTAATTTGCCGTCTATTGAAGACGAAGTACAACCACAATCAGACGGCACGGTCATTATTGATGGATCGGCTAATATCAGGGATTTAAATAAAATGTTTAATTGGCATCTCGACACGGATGAAGCCAGAACCTTCAACGGTTTTATTCTGGAACATTTGGAAGATATTCCACAAGAAGGTACAGAATGGAGGATCGGTAATTTAAAAATTAAGATTCTGGAAGTCAGTGATAATATGATTAAACAAGCTAAAGTGAAAAAGTTAAGTTGATTGTTTAGAAGATAAAAATACCTGCTGCGGCAGGTATTTTATCTGTAGAAAATCAAACCAAATATACACTAAACTTACCACCCCATTGATAGTAAACCCCATTATAATTTCCTTTCTCATTTCGCAGTGCTACACTAAAAGGTATTTCCATGAGGCTAGAACATTGGTTGTGGTTCCCAGTGCTACACTTCCGATTTGCCTAAAGAGCCGTTAATGTGGGATGTTGGTGTAAGGATAGGCACAGCATTAAAACAGGCTTATCTATCTGAAAGCAAATCAACAACAACGGAAGAGCGTTTATCATCATCACATAAACCGCACCGACCGCATATTAGGAAAGCGCATTGGCACGGTTTTAGAAGCGGCAAAATGAAAGATGAAAACGGTAATTTAATTCCGGCGGATAAGCGCAAGTTTGAATTAAAGTGGTTACCGCCAATAGCAGTTAATGTTGAGTATGATATTGAACTACCAGTAGTTATACACAAAGCGAAAGTACATTAAAGGAGGTAAAAGTGGCAAAAAAAAAACAGCTTACGAACGTTATTCAGAAGAAGGGAAAAAGAAACTAGGAGAACGTGCTAATAAATATTGTAGTGATCCACTAAATCAGCAGTCCCTAATAGGTTTTTTCGCTAAAACTGGCGGTAATCCTTGATTATAGCTATGCGGTCTCACCCTGTTATAGTAAAACACATACTGTTTAATATCTTCCTTGGCTTCATCTAATGAAGAATAACCGCCTTTTAACATCCATTCATATTTAAAACTTCTAAACCAGCGTTCCATCGGTGCATTATCCCAACAATTTCCTCGGCGACTCATACTTTGTATCAAACCATGCTGTTTCACACATCGTATAAATGACTCACTCCCATAAATACTGCCTTGGTCTGAGTGAAACAACATCTTCCTCGTTCTTTCCGTTGTCAGCATGGCATGATTTAATGCCTCTACCACTAACGTTGAATCGTGCTGTTTCTGCAATCGCCAACCAACCACTTGACGCTGCGCCAGGTTCATCACGATTGCTAAATAATGCCATTCCCCCTGCACCTTCAAATAGGTGGTATCACCGCATAACACCGTTGTGTCAGCGCATGGACTAAATTGCCGATTTAACACATTATTAAACAACGTGGACGCTTGCTCTGACGTGCCTGTCCGCCAACGTTTTTGCGGCTGTTTACTGACTAATCCTTGCTGTTTCATCAGCTGTCGAATCAAGGCTAATCCTACCTCAATACCCTTACTTTTTAATCTCGCTTTTAGCGTCCGCTTTCCGGCTGAACCACGACTTTCATCAAATAATGCCTTTATCTCTACCGCCAATCCTAAATGTTTATTGGGCTTTGCCTGCCGCTTTCTCCGGGCATAGTAAGTCCGTT
>NZ_JPXY01000055.1:0-2101 GCF_000771895.1 Gallibacterium genomosp. 2 | reverse complement strand
AACAGTCTGATTATCTTCTATTTTCGGATTAAAACGTCCTTTCAGCACCCCATCAGTACTTAACACATTTAAGAAAGTATCATCACCGCCTTGCAGCTTATCGGCATACACATAAAGTTTACTACCATCATCAATCACAATATCCTTGGCACTATGTAATTGGCTGTAATCGCTATGACTATTAACATCGACTTGATAAGTGCCTTTTATCGTTAACGAATCAACCAGTTGTTTACCTCCAGCCTGGGAATACAAAGTACCATTTGGATTAACTACTATATCGGTATGCACAATGGTATTTGGTGCTAATGCAATTTTACCTTCATTAATGGATAAACCTGGACGATGGATTCCCTTATCATCGATATAACCAGTAATAATATCTTTATTTAGGGTACCTGTAAGGCTCCAAGTACCTGTACCTGTTTTTTCAATAGTGTCAAAAGCAAAGAATTTTTTTCCTGTGGAATAAGTAACACTAAATGGATCATTTATCTTAATATCCTTGGTAATATCACCTAATTCCCCTAAATGTAGGGATAGGATATTTTCACCTGATAACATTAAAGTATTAGTATTCCATAATGTTATATTAGATAAATCTATATTACTTATCGAAAATATAATTCCTTCTATTCCTTCTGGGCTTCTCATCAGCTTTAAGGTTTGCCGTTGAGGTTTATAACTAGTCCATCTATCTCCTTCTACATCCATAAAAGAAAAAACAACTGCACCAACAGCTTCACCAGAAGAAGCTGGACCAGCCATACCGGGTATTGCTGTCACAGTAGCATTCCCACCAATAGTAGTTATACCACCTGCTTTACCATTCCCTATGTGAAGTCCAATAACTCCTTTAATACTCCCTCCCATCATAGTGAGATCTCCGCCCCCGAATACAGAGAGTCCATATCTATTAATTTCTCCCCCTGTCATAGTAACGGAATTTACTCCATATGCTAGACTAACCCCATTCTTGATATTTCCTCCTGCAATAACAAGATCACCTATTCCCTCATCATCTGTATCAAAATTATCTACTGTCCCGCCTAATATTGTAAGATCAGTATATTCATCTATCTTAATAGAGCCTACATTACCACTCTCTAAGATAAAATGATTTTTAACCGATGTATAGCTATCACCATATACAGCGACAGACTTCGAATTAATATTTCCACGTAACACTATTTGTGAACCTTCTGAAACAGCAAGACGATTAATATTTCCTTGTCCATCTAATATAACATCAGATGCTCTTTCAACTAGTATTGTTGGACATGAATTTCCAACTAAATAATAGGTTCCTGAAGAAGTAATTTTGTCTGGACATACTGCTAAAACAGGTAAAGAAAAAAATGCTAATAATGTTGCTACAATGATATTTAGAGGAAATTTTTGTGATTTATAAGTTCCTAATGAAGGGAGAAGGGGGGGTAAATTGAGTGTTTATCACAGCTTTTACTGTGCTGGTTTTACCCTTTGTTCTGGTATTTTCAGAAGCACACTGCCATAACTGCCGAACAGCATTCCAAACTAAACGATAGATATGATTCATAAGAAGTTCCTTATCTCGGAGGGTTATTTAAAGAAATATCAGTCCACATCACTGCTACAAAAAAAGTTATTCAAAATAACTCTTTATTAGTATACGCTTATTTTTATTTTTTGCTAGGTGTAGTGGTAGACTAATTTTGCAGTCCTCAATAGGTGGTAAACTATCACAAAAAGAGGACATTAAAATGAAAAGAACATTTAGCCCAGATTACAAAGTTGCCGCAGTAAAATGAGTCACCGAACAAGGTTATTCCGTTGCCCAAGCTTGTTTAGAATTAGGGATAGGTGAAACGGCCTTACGGCGTTGGATAAAACAAGTCCAAGCCGAAAAACAAGGCTATGTCTTACCGGGGACGAAGCCACTGTCGCCAGAGCAACAACGGATAAGAGAGCTTGAACAACGTATTAAAATTCTTGAAGAGGATAAAGAAATCCTAAAAAAGGCTACCGCGATTTTCATGTCACTCGAGCGCAACGCTACCAAGCGGTAAAGACATTAAAATCCTATGGAATAAAACGGGTTTGTGCGTTATTTGCGCTTTCA
>NZ_JPXY01000054.1:0-8793 GCF_000771895.1 Gallibacterium genomosp. 2 | reverse complement strand
CACAAGCACAAGCACAAGAAGATAGCATTGCCAATTTTGATTTTCCAATGATGGATATTGAAGAACAGCCGGAATTGCCGAAAGTTTCCATTTCAATGCCATCACCGACATCTGTTGTTACAGCGAATGACACTAGGTTAACAGAGGCGAAAACCGCTGTTTCTGTGCCAAAACAGGAAACTTCATTGCCTCCTAATAATACGATGAATGTTGATTCGATCGCGCCTGCTCAAGACGAAGACGATTATGAGGACGATGATGAAGAACTTACACATTTACGTGAACAATTTTTAGCGCAACAACAAATGAAAGAGCAACAATATGCCCATTCTAAAGCAGAAGCTAAGCCCTCAACGACAACACCGAATTATAAGCCTTATAACGGCACATTAATTCATCCGTTGCTTCAACCAGATCCGATTTCAACCGTTAAACCGACAACGCCGTTGCCAAGCTTGGATTTATTAAGTCCGGGACAACCTTTAAAAACAGAAGTAACTCAAGCAGAGATTCAAGAAACTTCAAGACGCATTGAGCAGCAACTACGTAATTTCGGCGTGAAAGCCGCTGTGCGTAACGTCACTATCGGCCCGGTCGTTACTCGTTATGAAATTGAATTACAACCGGGAACTAAAGCATCGAAAGTTACCAGCATAGATACCGACTTGGCACGTGCATTAATGTTCCGCTCGATTCGTATTGCGGAAGTGATCCCCGGCAAACCTTATATCGGCATTGAAACGCCAAATATGCGCCGTCAAAATGTACTGCTGCGCGATGTGTTAAGCAGTGCCGAATTCCAACAAGCAAAATCGCCTCTATCAATGGTGCTTGGTAAAGATATCAGTGGCAAAGCGGTCGTAGTAGATTTGGCGAAAATGCCACATTTATTGGTAGCAGGAGCAACCGGTTCAGGCAAATCCGTTGGTGTCAATGCAATGATTTTAAGTTTGTTATTCAAGGTTCAACCGGAAGAAGTGAAATTCATTATGATCGATCCAAAACAGGTTGAACTCTCTATGTACAACGATATTCCACATTTGCTTACCAATGTGGTGACTGATATGAACAAAGCGGCAAATGCATTACGTTGGTGTGTTGATGAAATGGAACGCCGCTACCAATTACTTACTGCACTGCACGTCCGCAATATTGAAGGATTTAATCATAAAATTGATCAAGCGGCTGAAATGCAATTACCGATTCCAAATCCGATTTGGCGACCGGGCGATACTATGGATGCAATGCCGCCGGCGCTGGAAAAACTACCTTATATTGTGGTGATTGTCGATGAATTTGCCGATTTAATGATGATTGTCGGAAAACAGGTAGAAGAATTAATCGCGCGCTTGGCACAAAAGGCGCGTGCTATCGGTATTCACTTAATTTTAGCAACACAACGTCCTTCAGTGGACGTCATCACCGGCTTGATTAAAGCCAATATTCCAAGTCGTATCGCATTTACCGTTGCCAGTAAAATTGACTCACGCACTATTTTGGATCAATCCGGTGCAGAAGCGTTATTAGGAAAAGGTGATATGCTCTATTCCGGTCAAGGCGATTTAATTCGTGTTCACGGTGCTTATATGACCGATGATGAAGTCGCTCGTGTTGCCAATGATTGGCGCGCTCGTGGCAAACCTAATTATTTGGATGAAATTGTCGAAAACAGTGAAGAGGAACAAAATAATAGCGGTGAAGGCAACAACAGCGAACTTGATGAAAAATTTGATGAAGCAGTCGAGGTGGTGTTAAGCACAGGCAACACTTCCGCTTCATTTCTACAGCGTCGTCTGGGTTTAGGTTTCCCTCGTGCCGCGCGTATCCTCGATCAAATGGAACAACAGGGCATTTTATCTTCGCCGGTTAATGGTAAACGTGAAATCCTGGCACCAAAAAATAATTATTAAGGAGACATCAATGAAAAAATTACTGACATTTTGTGCTTTATTCAGCTTAATTTGCAGCACTACCGCTTTTGCTGATGCAAAATCTGAATTACAACAGCGTTTATCACAAATCAATTCACTGAGCAGTCAGTTCCAGCAACGTGTTTCCGATGCGGAAGGCAAAGTGGTTCAACAAGGTGAAGGCACTTTACAAATTAAGCATCCGAATTTATTTAAAATGGAGATTAGCTCGCCACAAGAGAGTGAAATGGTTTCAGACGGCAAAACCTTATGGTATTACGATCCTTTTGTTGAGCAAGCAACAGCCAACTGGGTAAGTGAAGCGGTAAATAATACGCCGTTCGTGTTATTAACCAGTGATGATCAACACCATTGGGCAAGTTATCAAGTCACACAAAAACAGGATGTGTTTACACTTGTGCCGGTTGATAAAAAGAGCAATATCAAACAATTTACTATTCGGATTAATGCCAACGGATTATTAAATAGCTTTAGCACTATCGAAAAAGACGGTCAGGCAAATTTATATATTTTACGCAATATTAATACTTCGGTTTTGCCCGACTCAACCTTTAAGTTTACTTTGCCAAAAGGTGCGGAATTGGATGATCAACGCAAAAAATAGTGATTGTTATAGGTGCTAAATGGAAACGCTTGATTTAAATTTTTCCGGTGATGATTTTCGCCCTTTAGCTGCAAGGATGCGTCCAACCTCATTGGATAATTATTTTGGTCAAAGTCATCTGGTCGGTAAAGGAAAGCCGCTACGCAAAGCAATTGAAAGCGGCAATATTCACTCTATGATTTTTTGGGGGCCACCCGGTACCGGTAAAACGACATTAGCAGAAATTATTGCCCATCGCTTAAATGCAAAAGTGGAATATCTTTCTGCCGTTACCAGTGGTGTGAAAGAGATCCGCGAAGCGATAGAACGGGCTAAACAGAACCAATTTGCCGGTCAACAAACTTTGTTATTTGTGGATGAAGTGCATCGCTTTAATAAATCACAGCAGGATGCCTTTTTGCCCTATATTGAAGACGGCACTATTATCTTTATCGGCGCAACAACGGAGAACCCCTCTTTTGAATTAAATAGCGCATTACTCTCACGTGCCAGAGTTTATCTTTTAAAATCGCTTAATATCGATGAGATTGTTGAAGTGTTGCAGCGTGCTTTACAGGATAAACAATTCGGCTATGGCAACCAGATCATTAATCTTGAAGATGGCTTATTAGCCATGCTGGCAGAATACGTCAATGGCGATGCCCGTTTGGCATTAAACTGCTTAGAATTAATGGTTGATATGGCAGAGGAAACGCCAAAAGGGAAACTACTGACGAAGCAATTATTAGTTGATACTTTGGGGGAAAGACAGGCGCATTTCGATAAACAGGGCGACCGTTATTATGACTTAATTTCAGCATTGCATAAATCTGTACGCGGTTCTGCGCCTGATGCTGCACTTTATTGGTATGCGCGAATTATTACTGCCGGCGGTGATCCGCTCTATGTTGCTCGCCGTTTATTAGCCATTGCTTCAGAAGATATCGGCAATGCCGATCCAAGAGCAATGGAAGTTGCGTTGAATGCGTGGGACTGTTTCACGCGTGTGGGCGCAGCAGAAGGTGAACGTGCGATTGCTCAAGCCATTGTTTATTTAGCGGTAGCACCGAAAAGTAATGCCGTTTATCTTGCCTTCAAACAGGCAAAACAGCTCGCAACACAATATCCCGATTTTGATGTACCATTGCATTTGCGTAATGCGCCGACAACACTGATGAAAAATATGGGTATCGGTAAAAATTATCGCTATGCACACGATGAGCCAAATGCTTATGCCGCCGGTGAAAACTATTTTCCGGAGCCTCTAAAAGGAACACGTTTATATTTTCCAAATGAGCGTGGAATGGAGATCAAAATCAAACAAAAATTAGATTGGCTAGCCCAGTTAGATGAAGAGGCAAAGCATAAAAAATCATAGTATAAAGTATAGGGCTGTATTAAATTAGCCCTAGGTTCTCACCAAAATAGCAATATTGAAACACCCCTCTTTCTCTAATATTTCACGTTTGAAAAACTGATACAACAAAAGATTTCACACCCAATTAACCAACTTGTTTGAATAATTACAGCTTTATCAAATAGCTACTATAGAAATAATAGTGAATTAATTTGTTAATTTTTATATTTATGAGAATAATTTTCATTTACTTATTTGTGATTTTAGGTACAATCAATCTTGCTTTTCAAATCACGCTGAAAAATATTTTAGTCAAATCTGAAGCGGGATAGCGGTATGAATAGCACTACGAATAAAGATGGTCGTTTAATTAATAATATGCACTACTTTTGCCTATCGTATTATGAATACTATTTATAGCCTATGTGTTGTAAAAATTAAACGGCTGGAAAATGTAAACTAACTATGGAGTATCCAAATGAAAAAAATATTATCCGCTATTGCTTGTCTCACGACCTTTGCCACTTCTGCCTTCGCTGCAAATGAAGTAAATGTATATTCTTACCGACAACCTTATCTAATTGAACCGATTTTAAAAAAATTTGAACAAGAAAGTGGCATAAAAGTAAACTTTATTTATGCCGATAAAGGGCTTGTTGAGCGTGTAAAAAGAGAGGGCGAACTTAGCCCTGCTGATGTATTATTAACCGTAGATATTAGCCGTGTGATGGAAATTGTTAATGCAGGGCTAGCTCAGCCTATTCAATCCAAGGTGTTAGATAGCAACATTCCCGCACAATTCCGCGATAGCCAAGGCAAATGGTTTGCATTAACCAGCCGTGCGCGCGTGGTGTATTCTTCAAAAGATCGTGTTGGCAAACTTCCTGCAAGTTTCACTTACTACGATTTAGCTAAACCTGAGTTGAAAGGCAAAGTGTGTGTGCGTTCAGGAAAGCATTCTTATAACGTGTCGTTAGTGGCTTCAATGATCGCACACGATGGCGTAGAAAAAGCCAAAGCCTTTTTAACAGGATTAAAAGCGAACCTCGCCCAAAAACCACAAGGTGGCGACCGCGATCAAGTGAAAGCGATTAAAGAGGGCGTTTGTGATTATTCTTTAGGCAATAGCTATTATTACGGCAAAATGCTTGAAGATGAAAAACAAAAAAGCTGGGCGGAAGCGGCTTATATCAACTATCCAGACCAACAAACTGTCGGCACACATATGAATATTAGTGGCGTGGTGATCGCGAAATATGCTCCGAATAAAGACAATGCGGTAAAATTAGTGGAGTTTTTGAGTGGCGATAAAGCACAGCATCTTTATGCGGAGCTAAACCACGAATACCCTGTAAAACCTTCTGTCGAGAAATCAAAACTCGTACAATCGTGGGGTGAGTTTAAGCAAGATAATTTACCGCTCGAAAAAATCGCGGAAAATTATGAAAATGCCCTCAAACTCATTGATGAAGTGAAATTTGATCTCTAATTTTCTAATAATACAAATTTATGATAGCCTATTGCTGATCCTTTAAATAGGCTATCTTTTTATCACCTAGACAATGTTAGATAATAAAAAAACGTATTCTAAACTGACTGCCCTTTTATTCGCCTGTAGCTTGGCAAGTTTCTTTCTTTTGCCAATCTTCGCCTTATTGGCTTCCGCCTTGAGCGGTTCGTTGCAAAGTATGCAACATTTATGGGAAACGGTGTTCACCGATTATCTCATTAACTCATTGTTTTTAGTGCTTGGCACAACCTTGCTCAGTGCGTGTTTTGCCTTACCTTGTGCTTTTTTGGTTTCCCGTTACCATTTTTCAGGTAGAACCCTTTTACAATGGTTACTCTGTTTACCGCTGGCTATTCCAGCCTATTTATCCGCTTATCTTTACACTGATTTTCTTGATTATCCCGGTATCGTGCAACAAACCTTACGAAATGTGTTTGATTGGCAGAGCAAACAAGATTACTGGTTTCCCAACATTCGTAGCCTTGGCGGCGCGTGCTTTATCCTTGCCTTGTCGCTCTACCCTTACATTTTTTTGCTCACCCGAATGGCATTAATGGAACAAGGAGAACACTTACAACAAAGTGCAAAATTACTGGGAGCCAATCAATGGCGTATCCTCTATAAAATTACACTACCGTTAATCCGCCCAGCTATCGCCGTAGGCTGTGCCTTAGTGGCAATGGAAACCCTAGGGGATTTTGGTACAGTCGCTTTTTTCGCCATTCCCTCGCTGACTACCGCAATCTATGATACTTGGCTCGGCTTTGGTGATTTGCACGCAGCGGCACAAATTTCACTCTTTATGCTCGGCTTATTACTACTTTTTATAAGCCTTGAACGCTACGCTCGTCGCCAACAACGTTATTATCAACGTAGTGGTCAAGGCACGGCAAGTACAAACCCCTTAACATTTTCAGCTAAACTATTACTTATTTTTTGTCTTGTTTTAATTACTTTTGCATTTTTTATTCCCCTATTTCAACTAATTTATTGGTCAATACTGTATTTTGATCAAACGTGGAATGAATATTTCTGGCAATACAGCAAAAATAGTCTGCTCGTTTCAGGATTAGCAATGGTATTTTGTGTGCTTATCGCTCTACTACAACACTTCCTTGCACGCTTTTATCCAAATAAACTCACCACACAAAGTCTGAAACTTTCTGCACTCGGTTATGCCATTCCGGGAACAGTTTTAGCCATCGGTTTACTCATTCCATTCACCTTTGCCGATCACCAAGTAAACAGCCTCGTAAAATGGTTCGGGCTTTCCCCTGTCGGCTTGTTTTTTTCAGGATCGATTTTTGCTTTAGTCGCTGCCTACCTCATTCGCTTTTCCGCAATGGCATTAGGAAGCCTCGAAACTAGCCTCAATCAAATCCCACCCTCATTAGATATGGCGGGCAAAATACTCGGGCATAAACCCTTAGCCATTTGGCAAAAAATTCATTTCCCATTAATGAGAAAAGGTATTTTCACCGCCTTATTATTAGTATTTATTGAAAGTATGAAAGAGCTTAATGCCTCGCTTTTATTACGGCCTTTCAATTTTGATACGCTAGCAACGTACGTTTTTACCTTTACTTCTGACGAACAACTAGAACGTGCAGCACTGCCCGCGTTGGTACTGATCTTAGTTGGCATCGTCCCCGTATTAATTTTGACCCGATCCTTACTGAAATCAACGAGAAGCCTGTGATGATGAATACCCTAACGATTACTAATTTGACTTGCTCTTATCAGCAACAAAACATATTACAAAATCTAAATTTAAGTATTGAAAATGACGATATTGTCTGCCTACTTGGGGCGAGCGGTTGTGGGAAGACAACTTTGCTCAAAGGGATTGCAGGACTAATCCCCCTTCATTCGGGAAAAATTTATTTACAAGGGAAAGAGATTGGTCATCTTGAAGCCAATCAACGTGAAATTGGACTGATTTTTCAGGACTATGCTCTTTTTCCACATTTAACCGTTAGCGAAAACATTCTCTTTGGTTTGCACCAAAAGCCATCACCAGAGCAACAAAAAATACTGCAAAAAATGACCTCACTTGTACATCTGCAAGGGTTAGAAAAACGTTATCCACACGAGCTTTCTGGCGGACAACAGCAACGTGTTGCTATTGCTAGAGCCTTAGCTTGCTGCCCCAAATTACTATTACTTGATGAACCTTTCTCAAACATTGATAGCCAAGTGCGTCACCAAATGATTGAGGAAATTCGTATCATTTTGAAACAACAGCATATTCCCGCGATTTTTGTTACTCACAGTAAAGAAGAAGCGTTTTTATTTGCTGATAAATTAGCCATTATGGATAAAGGCGTCATCTGCCAAATAGGTACACCAAGCCAACTATATCAACAACCTAATAGCCCTTTTATAGCAAACTTTCTTGGTGAAACTAACTATCTACCGTGCCAATATAAAGAAGAAGGTGGTTATCAATCGCTCTTTGGCTATCATCCTTACCCTAAAATATCATCAGATAGCAAAAGTTATTTATTGGTTAGGCCTGAACAAATCAAAATAAAAATTGATGGTCCAGGTATTGGGGGAAAAGTTATTCAACAAAGATTTCTTGGATCTCATTACAGATATTTAGTCCAATTAGAAGATTTTCAGATAAATATAACAAGTCAAAAAATGCTGTCCTTAGGAGCAAAAGTAAAACTATCACTTAGTCCTACTTTTGAACCTATTATCTTCCCATACTATTTATGATAATTCGTCAAGTTCTTAAGTGATTCATTTAAATTACTGTATAACAAGAGCGTATTTTCTCTAATGTCTTAATATCATCTTCAAAGTCACATTTTGTGGAGAACATTTTATGAGATACAGTAAAAGCTTTAGTTTTATTCAAAAAAAACGCACATAAAGTGCGTTCAGACTGCTGACAAACCCATCTTTCCAAAATCATTTGATAAAAATGGGTTTGTTTTTTTACTTTGTCGCTTTTCTCTTGCTTTTCCTTTCAGATAATGGTGCCAGCGGTCATTTTCGCTGATTGTTTTACCCCTGCCTCAAACAAGTAAAATTGGCGCCATAAATAAGACAAAATAGCCCATACCACCAGGGCAATTTTCTTGATATTTTGTGCCATTGCCGCAAGGAAGCATTGCATTTGCACTTTGGATAATCCTCTATAACGAGCATAGCGATGTCCGTGATGTTGTTTGGCATCCGCAAAGCTGCGCTCTACGGTTTCCGCTCGGCGTTGGTAAAGTTTTCTGCCCTGCCTCGATACTCTCACTGCATTGGCGTTATCCACAGCATCTTGGTAGATATGCCTGGTGATGAGGCGTTCGGCTTTTTGGTTTTGGGTACACTGTGAACGTAGTGGGCAAGTTTGGCAATAGGTCGGGTTAGATTTGTAAGTGTGATAACCTTCTCGGGTGGTGGTGCTGTA
>NZ_JPXY01000053.1:0-8748 GCF_000771895.1 Gallibacterium genomosp. 2 | reverse complement strand
GAGGTTTGTCAACAGTCTGGGAGATCAAAGATCTCTTAATTTTCAACACAACAGTATAGAAAATTATAAATTATGGTTACTTCATCTCGTTTTATAACATTACTATTTCAAGGCTCGTTAGTGAAAAGAATTGCTATCGGTCTTGTATTAGGGATATTTTTAGCACTGATTTCTCCTTATTTAGAACCAATATTAGGTACTAATTTGGCAGAAAATGTTAGTATTCTTGGTCAAATTTTTGTCCGTTCTTTACGTTCTATTGCACCGATTTTGATTTTTGTATTGGTGATGTCAGCGATTGCTAATCGTAAAGTCGGTGAAAAAAGCAACTTAAAAAGTATCATCTATTTATATTTGCTAGGTACTTTTTTATCAGCATTAGTGGCTGTGGTCGCTAGTTTTTTATTTCCAACTGAATTAGCATTGGGAGATGCAGAAAAATCTATCGCTCCACCGGAAAGTGTAACTCAAGTTTTAAGTACATTGATTTTTAATGTGGTAGATAATCCATTCAATGCACTTTTCAACGCTAACTTTATTGGCATTTTGGCGTGGGCAATCGGTTTAGGAGCGGCATTGCGTCACGCTTCAGATACTACTAAAAATTTATTGTTAGATATTTCTGAAGCAGTTTCTATGGTCGTGAAGGTTGTGATTGCCTTTGCGCCAATCGGAGTGTTCGGTTTAGTGGCAAGTACCTTGGCAGATAAAGGTTTATCCGCATTAGGTGGTTATATCCAAGTATTGGCGGTATTAATTGGTTCAATGCTGTTTGTTGCTTTTGTTATCAATCCTATTTTGGTGTTCTGGAAAACCAGAGAAAATCCATATCCGTTAGTTTGGACCTGTATTCGTGTTAGTGGCTTAACTGCATTTTTCACTCGTAGTTCAGCGGCAAATATTCCGGTTAATATGGAGTTGGCACAACGCTTGGGCTTGAAAGAAGAAACTTATTCAGTTTCTATTCCATTAGGTGCAAGCATTAATATGGGCGGTGCTGCCATTACTATTACCATCTTAACTTTAGCGGCAGTACATACTTTAGGCATTGAAGTTACATTACCGACCGCATTATTGTTAAGCCTTGTTGCTAGTATCTGTGCCTGTGGTGCATCCGGTGTTGCTGGAGGTTCATTGTTACTCATTCCTTTAGCGTGTAGTTTATTTGGAATTTCAAACGATATTGCAGCGCAGGTTATTGGGGTTGGCTTTATTATCGGTGTGTTACAAGATTCAACAGAAACCGCTTTAAACTCTTCTACAGATGTTATTTTCACTGCAGCAGCGTGTAAAGAGGAAGAACGTAAAAGCCGAGCTTAATTATTTGTGATTATTTTGGCAGAAATAAATGGAGTGGAATAATTTCCACTCCATTTTTCTTTGCGAAATTTGGGATTATGAGATATTCCTTTAGGTATTTTTTCTCTAATTATTTAAAAAGTTGAGAGCAAAAGTTGGTACGGATGCGATAAAAAGCCCGAACTTTCGATCGGGCAATATTAGATAAGTTAAATAACAATAAGAAGTAGATTGCTATTTGAGTGGTTAAAAATTAACGAGTGGAAAGCTGGAAAATCATCGCTTCGGCTTGGCAACAAAACTCAAATGCTGCTTTTAATTGATAACCGCCGTCAACTTGAGAAATTTCACTTGTGATTTTGCAAGGTTCGCTTTCGGCTGCTTTTGCTTTTTCAGTTAAATAGTCAAGTGCTTGTTGGGCTTGTTCTTCAGAGGCATAAACTTGAGCAAAATTAACGCTACAGTCTTCATTATCGATAACCGTGCCAACATCAACACAACAACAAACTTTTGCTTCTTCAGGTTTACATTTCATTTGACTCATAAATAACTCCAATTCAAAAAAAGTGATAAAAAAACAAATTTATTTTAACACGATGTTGCAAGAAAACCGCTGAGAGTTTATTTAATTTGATCTATATCAAGCTGATTTCGAGGTTGACTGGTCTAATCACTTCGCTTTAAATCCTTATTGTGTTGAGTTATGCCGTGATATTACATAAGATTCAGGCTCTTAAATTGGCACTAGTAATTAATTAAATAATAAGGAAACTAATTAATGCGTTTACTTTCAAAAACTTTACTTGCAAGTTTGGTTGCAGTTGCATCTCAAGGAGCATTTGCCTCTGCTTTCCAATTACATGAAACCTCAACTTCCGGTTTAGGCCGTGCTTATGCGGGGGATGCGGCAGTGGCGGAAAATGCTTCTGTAGTGGCAACCAACCCAGCATTAATGACTTTCTTTAAACAGCCTGAAATTTCCATTGGTGGTATTTATGTTCGTCCGAATATTGATTTAAAAGGCGAAACATTTGGAAACAATGCAGATGCTGATAACATCGCTACGAAAGAAGTGCTGCCATATGTTTATGCGGTTTATCCAATCAATGATCGTTTTGCTGTCGGCGGCGGAGTAAACGTAAATTATGGCTTGGCGACAGAATTTAATAACAGCTATAATGCCGGCTTTTTTGGCGGTAAAACGGATTTAACCACGATTAATTTTAATTTAAGTGGTGCCTATCGTGTCAGTAATAATTTCAGTGTTGGCGTTGGTGTAAATGCAGTGTATGC
This sequence comes from Gallibacterium genomosp. 2, assembly GCF_000771895.1. Classification (NCBI taxonomy): domain Bacteria; kingdom Pseudomonadati; phylum Pseudomonadota; class Gammaproteobacteria; order Pasteurellales; family Pasteurellaceae; genus Gallibacterium; species Gallibacterium genomosp. 2. The sequence goes on along the minus strand of NZ_JPXY01000053.1, from coordinate 6,156 downwards.
CGATGCAGTAGTTGAGCGTCGTGTGGGGATTTTAAACTTAGCTGTAGCGTCTTCATTGGCTCAAAAAGCTCAAGATGCCGCTGTTCAATCTAACAATGCTGAAGCTCAGCAATATGCACAAATGGCACAACAAGCTAAAACATTGGATAAATCTGCAATTTTACACAAGTTAGAAGGTGATACTTGGGGTTATGGTTGGAATGTCGGTGCAGTTTATGAGTTTAATGAAAATAACCGTATCGGTTTATCCTATCACTCTCATATCAGTTTAGATTTTGATGGTAATTATACAACTGATATTCCATCAACATTACGTTCGGCTTTTGGTGTAACAAGTGGTAATGGTACGGGATCATTAAAACTTCCTCTGCCTGCTTATTGGGAAGTTGCTGGCTATCACCGTTTAGTACCTAAATTTGCAGTAACTTATAGTATTAAGCGGACTGAGTGGAGTCGTTTCAAAGAGCTATATGCACATAATGGTGGAAATAAATTATTCCAGAAAGATGAAAATTTCAGTGATACTACGCGTATAGCATTAGGTTTTATCTATGATATGACAGAATCATTGACATTGCGTGCTGGAATCGCTCATGATGAAACTGCGGTAAGTCAAAATTATCACTCTATTTCAATCCCTGATACTGACCGTATGTGGTACAGTTTTGGTACAACTTATCGTTTTACACCAAATTTATCTGTTGATGCAGGTTATGCTTTTGTGAAAGGTAAAAACTTATCTTTTGATGAGAAGCAAGGTTCATTAAAAGGGACGTTCCACTCAAAATCTACCGCACATTTATTCGGTCTAGGATTAAACTACCGTTTCTAAATTTTCAATAAATTTCAAAGCAAAGGCTGACATTGTTCAGCCTTTTTTGTTATATATTAGAGAAAAATTGTTAAGGATTACGAATGACCTCTTTTTTCAGTGAAAAACTACAACAATTAGCGCAAATCGGGCAAAGACGAGCATTTCCACAAATTGAACATCAAGGTAAGTGGATTGTGCGACAAGGAGATAAGTTATTAAATCTTTCTTCTAATGATTATTTAGGTATTGCAGCAGAACCACAAATTTTAACGCAATTTTTGGCGGGAATCTCACAACAGTTATTGCCTTTAACCAGTTCTTCCTCAAGATTATTAACTGGAAATTTCCCGATTTATGAAGACTTGGAACAATGCATTGCACAAGATTATCAACGCCAAGCCTGTCTATTATTTAATAGCGGTTACCACGCCAATATCGGTATTTTGCCAGCAGTAACTGATCGACATACATTGATCGTGGCGGATAAATTTGTTCACGCCAGTATTATTGATGGTATTCGTCTGGCTGAATGCAAATGGATGCGTTATCGTCATAATGATTACCAACATTTGTCGAATATTTTGCAAAAAGTGGCGGCAGATTATCAATGTATTATTATTGTGACAGAAAGTGTGTTCAGTATGGATGGCGATGTTGCTGATTTATCGGCATTAACAGCGCTGAAACAGCAATATGATAATGTTTTATTGTATGTTGATGAAGCTCACGCTGTTGGAGTTTTCGGTGAAAAGGGGCTTGGTATTGCTGAACAGCAGGGGTACATCAATCAGATTGATTTTTTAGTCGGCACGTTTGGCAAGGCACTCGCTTCAACAGGAGCATTTGTTGTATGTGAGCAAGAGGTAAAAGATTATTTGATTAACACGATGCGACCGCTGATTTTTTCCACCGCTTTGCCTCCATTTAATGTAGCTTGGAGCTATTTTGTTTGGCAAAAACTTGCTAGTTTTCACGACCGTCGCCAACATTTAGTTAAAATAAGTCAACAGTTACGAAATTTTATTCAAGATGAGCTGAACTTGCCGATGCCGAGCGAAACGAATGTTGTGCCTTATATTGTTGGTGAAAATCAGCGAGCATTGGAGATTGCTCATCGTTTACAGCAATATCATTTTTATGCATTGCCTATTCGTCCACCGACAGTACCAAAAGGAACGGCGCGCATTCGTTTTTCATTAACAGCTGCAATTAATGAAGAGGAAATTGTTGAATTAATGAAAACATTGAAAGAATTACAATAAGGATTTTAGATGAAAACAGAGTTTATTGAACAACAAGGTTCGAATTTAATTCTCTATTTTGCAGGTTGGGGAACGCCACCTAGTGCGGTAGCGCATCTACAAATACCACAAAATTTTGATTTATTAATCTGTTACGACTATCAGGATTTACAGTTGCAATTTGATTTTTCCGCTTATAACGACATCTATTTAGTAGCGTGGTCAATGGGTGTTTGGGTGGCAGAACAAGTATTGCAGAATGTCGCCATTCATAAAGCGGTTGCTATTAATGGCACATCTAAACCGAATGATGATCTATTTGGTATTCCGACGGATATCTTTCAGGGAACATTAGATAATTTAAATACTACTACAAGAAATAAATTTGAACGTAGAATGTGTCAAAGTCGAGAGCTGTTGGCTCAATATCAACAATTGCCGGATTATCGCTCATTAGAAAATATACAACGGGAGTTGTCATTTCTTGCTCAACAAATCAAGCAGCGACCAGCGGTAATATTTCAATGGCATCAGGCGTGGATTGCAACACAGGATTATATTTTCCCAGTGATTAATCAACAAACTTATTGGCAACCTCGTTGTGTAATTAAAAGAATTGAAGCCGGACATTATGCTTTTCCTTATTTTCAGCAATGGCAACAATTATGGCACTGATTGATAAAGAACAGGTGGCGAAACGTTTCCAAACAGCGCAGTTCAGTTATGGGCAACAGGCGATAGCGCAGCAGAAAATTAATCAACATTTGATAGAGTTATTACAGACAACAGGAAAACATCAGTTTTATCGTGTGTTAGAAATTGGCTGTGGCACGGGTGATTTAAGTGAACGATTAATAAAAGCAGTAAAAATAACTGAATTGGATCTGAACGATCTTTACCTTAGCGATAATATTCACCAAAATTTACAGCAAAAACGATGTGCTAATGTAGATCAGGTACGTTTTATTGGTGGTGATATTGAACAATTAAAGTTAACACAGCATTATGATTTGATTATCTCAGCATCAACAGTACAGTGGCTACATCATAAAGAAGCTTTTTTAGCAAAATGTGCAAAGCATCTTAATGCTAATGGGATGCTGTTATTTAACACTTTTGCGCCAAATAACTTAACGGAAATCAGCACATTAACCGGAGTCGGTTTAACTTATCCAACAACTCAAGAATGGCAATACTGGCTTAAACCACATTTTTTATTGGAGCATTTAGACACGGAAACGATTCGCCTAAGATTTGATTCACCACTGACAGTATTACGTCATTTAAAAGCAACTGGCGTAACGGCTGTTCAAAAAACGGTATGGACAAAAGGAAAACTTCAACAATTTTGTCAAGCATATCAACAGCAATATGCGTTGGCGGATGGCTCTGTTTATTTGAGTTATGTGCCGATGTATTTTGTTGCGAGGAAATTATCATAGTGTGAGGTTGTTTTTAACCAAGAGATGGTTTTATTTTGTTGTGGTTAGCTCTTGAATGAATGGGGATCTTTTAGGGCGAAATTTAAACTAAAGAATTAAAGTTGAAAATTACAATAAAAAATTCAATAAAATCCTTGCCCAAGCAAAAAATATATGTATAATACGCCACGTATTTCAGACGCGGGGTGGAGCAGCTTGGTAGCTCGTCGGGCTCATAACCCGAAGGTCGTTGGTTCAAATCCAGCCCCCGCAACCAATTTTAAAAATTAAAATTGGTTTAGTTTTAAGAGAGATAAGCCCCGTTAGGGGTTTTTTTGTGGAATAAATTTAAGTAGATAAATTTATTTGTTCAGTTTGGTTAACACGAAGAAACGGGGCTATAAGCCCTTTTTTTGTACCTTAATTTTGACAATTAACAAGGAGATTATCTTTGGCAACGCTAGAGCAAAAATTACAAGATTTATTACAACCTACTGTTGAAGATATGGGATTTGAACTGCTCGGGGTTGAATGTACCCGTGCTGGTCGTTATTCAACAGTCCGTTTATATATAGATAAAGAGAATGGCGTAACTATTGATGATTGTAGTGATGTGAGTCGTGAAGTCGGCGCAATTTTAGATGTTGAAGATCCGATTAGCGATAAATATAACCTTGAAGTGTCATCACCAGGCTTGGATCGCCCTTTATTTACTTTAGCGCATTATCAACGTTTTGTTGGTGAAGAGGTTGTAATTCATTTACGTATCGCAATGTCAGGTCGCCGAAAATGGCAAGGTGATTTAGTTAAAGTTGATGGCGATATGATTACTTTAAACGTAGAGGGACAGGAACAGGTATTTGCTTTTAGTAACATTCAAAAAGCTAATATTGTGCCGAAAATTTCCTTCTAAATTAGAATTTAAGAGATGATAGAGAGACAAAGATGAGTAAAGAAATTTTATTAGCGGCTGAAGCCGTATCAAACGAAAAGTTATTACCTCGAGAGAAAATTTTTGAAGCGTTGGAAAGTGCCCTCGCTATTTCAACCAAGAAAAAATATGAACAAGATATTGATGTACGTGTTTCAATTGATCAAAAAAACGGTGATTTTGTTACTTTTCGTCGTTGGTTAGTGGTAGAACATGTGACCCACCCAACCAAAGAAATTACGTTGGAAGCGGCACAAATAGAAGAACCGGAAATTCAATTAGGTGAATATATTGAAGATGAAATTGAATCTATTCCTTTTGATCGTATTACAATGCAAACTGTGCGTCAGGTTATCAGTGCTAAAATTCGCGATGCTGAACGTAATAAAGTGGTTGAACAATTCAAAGAACGTGAAGGTGAAATCATCACTGGTATTGTAAAAAAAGTAAATCGTGAAAATGTTATCCTTGATCTAGGAAACCAAGCTGAAGCAATTATTCTGCGTGAAGATTTGTTACCACGTGAAAATTTCCGTGCAGGAGATCGTGTGCGTGGTGTGTTATATAAAGTCAATGCTGATACGAAAGGGCCTCAACTTTTCGTAACCCGTTCTAAACCGGAAATGTTGATTGAGTTATTCAAAATTGAAGTACCAGAAATTGGTGAGGGCGTGATTGAAATTAAAGCGGCAACGCGTGATGCTGGGGTACGAGCAAAAATTGCAGTGAAGAGCCACGATAAGCGAATTGATCCAGTTGGTGCTTGTGTTGGTATGCGTGGTGCGCGCGTTCAAGCTATTACCAATGAACTGGATGGCGAACGTGTGGATATCGTGCTTTGGGATGACAATCCGGCACAATTTGTGATTAATGCGATGGCTCCGGCAGATGTAGTTTCCATTGTGGTGGATGAAGACAAAAAATCAATGGATATTGCAGTTGAAGCCGCTAATTTGGCACAAGCTATTGGGCGTAATGGGCAGAATGTGAATTTAGCTTCTCGTCTTACTGGTTGGAAATTAAATGTAATGAGCAGTGATGATTTAGAAAACCAACATCAGGCTGAGAATCAAAAAACAATGAACTTATTTATGGAAGCGCTTGATATTGATGAAGATTTTGCCAATCTTCTGACTGAAGAAGGTTTCAGAAATTTGGAAGAGATTGCGTATGTACCGATTGAAGAGTTGCTAGAAATTGACGGTTTTGATGAAGATCTTGCTGAAGAGTTACGCAATAGAGCGAAAGAAGCATTGACAAAAATTGCATTGGCAGAAGAAGAAGCATTGGCAAATATTGATGTGGAAGAGGCTTTACTTAAATTGGATGGAATGAACCGTCATTTGGCTGTGAAGTTGGCTGAAAAGAAAATTACCACATTGGAAGAACTTGCCGAACAGGGAGTTGATGATTTAGCGGATATCGAAGGATTATCGGCAGAACAGGCGGCTCAATTGATTATGGCAGCACGTAATATTTGCTGGTTCGGAAATGAAGAATAATAAGGTGGCGTACAGATGAGTGATAAAAAAACTGATACCCAATTAACAGAGAAAAAGCCAACCAAGTTGAAATTAAAACGTTCAATACACAGCACCTTAACAGTGCAACAAAATGGTAGTGGCAAAAGCAAAGAAGTAAAAATTGAGACACGTAAAACACGTGTGATCGATACTCACGCTAAAGAAGAAGCGGAAGCTAAAGCGAAAAAAGAAGCGGAAGCCAAAGCGCAAAAAGAGGCGGAAGCCA
>NZ_JPXY01000052.1:0-24807 GCF_000771895.1 Gallibacterium genomosp. 2 | reverse complement strand
CTATGCCTTTTTATTTTTATACAAAATTTATTTCCAAAATTGCCACCAAGATTTTTCTGATGTTTCTGCTCCTGTTTGTGATTGCCCCACTTCTACCTTTTCCACCTCAACTGGTTGCAAATCCGGTGAATAATTAAAACTTTCTACCGTCCGCTGAGGATTAAAGTGAACTATCAATTTCTTTTCAACAGGCGTTTCATACCCTTTTTGAATACGTTGCACATAAATCCAATTTGCACGATTAAATGGATCAACCAATAATGGGGTTCCCAACAAATACTGTACTTGTTCTTCAGTCATCCCTTTCTGCAATTTCTGCACCAACGCAGCATCAATATAATTACCTTGAGGTACATCAATACGATACACCAATTTTTCTAACGGTGTAGAACAGGCTGTAATCCCCAATGCAAAAAGTGATGATAGTAAAACAATCTTTAATTTCATAGTAGTTAGCCTTCTTAATAATCGTTAACTCGTTCTGATAATACCGAAACTTAGCCTAAATGCCAATTTAATATTTATTCCGCTGTAACTGATCTTTCAAATTGGCAGGCACACCTTTGATTGTCAAGGTATCATTCACTTCATCCCAAATCACACGTTGCCCCAATAATTCGGCATTAAAGGTTAACGTGACGCCGCGTCCTGCGCCGGAAAACTTCTCCAATTTTTTTAATGTTGCTGTTAGTGGCGGAATATTCTCCTCAAGGGCATACTCCTCATTTTGAGCAAACTCGGCAAATGATTGTCCGTTTAACATCCCCATTTCGGCAGAAAGCTCGGTTACATCAATGTCTTCTCCCCGCTGTGCTTGGGCTTTACAATAAGTTAATGCCTGCTGTTTGACCTCTTGCGCTAACTTTGGTTCAATCTGCTCTTGATGGCAATAATCCTGTACCGCCTGTACCAATAGCTGATTTTGCACTTTTGGATTTAATCCCTCTTCCGCACCCAAGAAATCCATAAAGAAATCACTGACTTTGCGCCCGACACGCCCTTTTAGAAAGGTTAAATAACGGTTGGATTGAGCATCCATTTTTAATTCCGTTAAATTGACTCGAGCAATAATATCGCATTTGCTGAGATCCAAATATTGTGTATCGTGTACATTCAACTCATCATCCACCAACAAACTGCTGCGACTATCCACCAATCCTAAAAAGAGATATTCCGTTGCTAAAAAGTTATATTGACTGATAACAAAATTTCCACCGGTAGCAAACGTATATTTACTGATTTCTTGCGCCAATTGCTGCGCCGCTTGCTGACTGAATGTTAAAAAATCGATCTCACTTTCTAAATAGCGATTTAATAATTGTGCAAAAACGGATGCATCGGTAAACACGGCATAAGTCTTGTTTTTTGATTGATAATGTTGATGAAGCTCCAGCATCAACTGCCGCACTAACTCATTATCCGGCAACGGCTGCTGACGCAATCTGGTGTCTATCTCTATTGCTTCGCTTTCTGCTGTTGGTTTACGAAATAATTGGTGCAAAATAATTTGTTCAACATTTATACTCATAATGTTATTCTTCACTCATACAATATAAATAATCGCCATTATAGGTGATTTTACTCATCATTTTTAGCCGATTTTCTGAAAAAATCTGTTATCATAACCGCCACGTTTTTTGTCTATTTCAATACTATGGCTACACATTCAAAATATTCTAATAAACAGATTGAAGCGCTGATGAACGAAATGATCGGCACGTTAGAAAAACACCAAGCACCGGTTGATCTCTCTTTAATCGTATTGGGGGATATGGTCAGTAATCTTTTATTAAGCAGTGTGCAGGAAAATAAGCGTATTGAACTAGCGGAAGCCTTTTCTCAAGCACTATTAAATTCATTAAAAACACCCAATAAAAAGCATTAATTAATTCGTCCGGCATAATGTTAAAACTAAATTACACACGGCAAGATCGCGAAGAGTTATCACGAAAAATCTCGTGGGGTCATTGGTTTGCCTTTTTTAACATTATTATTTCTTTCATTATCGGTGCCCGTTACGCCTTTAATTCCGACTGGCCGGATACATTGCTTGGTAAAATTTACTTTTTTATCAGTATTATCGGGCATTTCAGTTTTATTGTTTTTGCGATCTATTTATTAATCATTTTTCCACTCAGTTTTGTTATCAAAAACTATCGCACGTTTCGTGGGATAACCGTTATTTTGGCAACACTTTGCACGACGGTGCTATTGTTAGACAGTGAGATTTATAAACGCTTTTATATTCACCTCACTTCGATGGTATGGGATTTAATGATTAATCCAGAAAATGGCGAATTGGCTCGCGATTGGCAGCTCTTCTTTGCGCCGATGCCGATTATTCTCCTGTTGCAAATGCTGTTTTCTCGTTGGTCGTGGCAAAAATTACGCAGTCTGGAACGGCAAAAATGGATTAAACCGGTTTCCTATACATTTCTGTTGGCATTTATCGCCACGCATTTAATTTATGTATGGGCAGATGCCACATTCTATCGCCCAATTACAGCACAACGTTCCAATCTACCGCTCTCTTATCCGATGACAGCGCGAAAATTCTTAGAAAAAAACGGCATTTTAGATGCAGAGAGTTATCAGCAACAACTTACAAACAGCGGACGTGCGGATGCTCGTTATCTCGACTATCCAAAACACGAATTGAATTATCCTCAATCACAGCAACAACCGAATATTCTGCTTATCAATATTTCCGGGCTGAAACGTAGCGCCATTTCAGCGACAACGACACCGGCAATTTATCAATTTGCCCAACAATCGATAGATTTTCAAAACAATTACAGCAGTAGTAATTTATCTCAAGAAGGGTTGGTCGGTTTATTTTATGGGCTTCCGGGAAATTACCTTGACAGTATTTTATTCAGTAAAACTGAACCGGTGCTGTTACATCACCTACGAAACTTAGAATACCGAATTCACGCTAATACCACAAAAGAGAATAATCAACCGCTCTTTTCCGTGTTGTTTAATAAAAAAGAGCAATCTGTAGCGGAAAACAACAAAACTGCCTTCCAACAATGGCAACAATGGTATCAAAAACAGGCTCAACAAGCTTGGTTCAGTTTTATTGATGTCAGCTTAACCGCAACAAACAATCCTATAAACACTACCAGAGCGGAGGGTTCCGATACGGTATCTCCTTATCAATATGCCGAAAGATTAATTGAAATTGATCAGCAGTTTTCTGATTTGATTAATCTGTTAAAACAACAGCAACAATTTGACGACACTATCATTATCGTGACTGCCGATAGTGGCTTTAGTGAAGCGCATCAGAATGATTTGTCAGATTTTTCAGCAGATAATATCCAAGTGCCGCTTTTGGTTCATATGCCAACATCCGGCACTGCACAGCGTTCTGATTTGAGCAGCACTTTGGATATTGTACCAACGCTGCTTAAACATATTTTCCTTGTATCTAATCCGGTCGCAGATTTCGCCCTTGGCAATAATCTGTTTGCCATCAATCACTCACCGGATAATTGGACGCTCAGTGCCAATAATCGTTGGGTAGTTATTATCGACAGTGACGGCGTGCAATATCAGATTGATAAATACGGAAATTACAAAAAATTTAATGCGAAATATCAGCAACAAAACTCTACCCGTCCGCCATTAGGGCTTTTCCTTGCTGCTTTTGGTGAACTTCGTAGCTTTAGTGAGCGTTGATTTCTTTAAACTATTTATCTTGAAAAGATAATATCAACTGCAATATTGCTCGCTTTTGATTATCCGAAAGTGTAGAAATAAGCCCTATCAACGTTTCATCTATAATGTCAACTTGCTCATTTTCCAAAACACCATATCTTAACCATTCCGGTTTAACATTTAACCATTCTGATAATGTATTAATTTTATCAAAAGCAGGGATAGCCAAGCCGTTTAACCACTTATAAACGGCTTGTTGCGTAATAGGTTCATTAGGATGACGAAGATTAAATTTTGTTGCTATTTCACTATTTTTCAATAAGTTAGGATATTTCACTGAAATAGCTAGTTTTAATCGTTCACTGAATTTCTCTTTTTCACTAGGTATTTTCATAGAAAGAATTATCACCTATTAAAAAAAATTCTTGTAAACCATATTAGTTTAAATATAAACTATATTGGTTTAATTCATTAATTTGTCTTAAACTTGAACTGTATTATTTTTTAAGAGGATTTTTTTATGAAACTAAATAAACTGTTTATCACAACAATGATTATTGCATCAATGTCATTAGCAGGATGTGCCGAATTAAAAACAAACTTAGAGGATATCGGAAAATCTGCAAAAGAATCTGCTGTTTCTAGAGCGAAAATGGAAGCGAGTCAGAAAGCATCGGAAGCAACAGGAAAAATACTCGGTTCTAAATATTAATATAAAATATATGAATAAAGGCTGCTTTGTCAGCCTTTATTTATTCACCAATAATTGCACTTGCACAAACATAAGCGGAACTCCATGCCCATTGGAAATTATAACCACCAAGCCAACCGGTAACATCCAACACCTCACCAATAAAATAAAGCCCTTTTATATGCTTCACCCCCATTGTTTTCGAGGAAATTTGGTTAGTGTCAACACCACCTAAAGTTACTTCAGCTGTTCGATAACCTTCTGTCCCATTCGGCATAAATTTCCATTGATGAAAAAGTCGGCTAATTTCAGCAATTTTTAGATTGCTTAAATCAGCCAAAATGCTTGTTGGTAATTGATAATACGAAATAAAAAATTCAACCAATTTATTCGGCAATAACCGTTGTAACGCTGTTTTTAATTGCATTTTTGATGAAGACTGACGCATTGCTTGCAAATATTCATCTAGCCTGATCTTCGGTAAAAAATCGATAAATAAAGATTGATTCGGTAACCAATAGTTAGAAATTTGTAACATTGCCGGACCGGAAATTCCTCGATGTGTAAATAACAAAGAATTACTAAAACTCATCCCATTTTCCGCTGTAACCTTAATCGGCACAGAGATTCCGGCTAAATCAGCAAAAACTTTATCTTGCTCACGCCAGGTAAAAGGAACAAGCGAAGCTCGAGGCGGAATAATAGACAATCCAAATTGTTCTGCTATCTGATAACCGAAAGCTGTTGCTCCCAATTTCGGCATCGATAAACCACCAGTGGCTATCACTAAATCTTCACATTGAAAAAACAGATCATTCCCATATTTCACTTCAAAGCCGTGTGTGAGACGCATTACTTGAGAAATTTGAACTTGTAATTGAATTTGTACATTTGCTGATTGACACTCTTTCACCAGCATTGAAACAATCTGCTCTGCTCCGTTATCAGTAAAAAGCTGTCCTAACTCTTTTTCGTGATAGCTAATGCCATAGTCTGCCAATAAAGCAATAAAATCCCATTGGCTATAACGAGCTAAAGCCGACTTCACAAAATGTGGATTCTGCGATAGATAGTGCTGTGCTCCCACTTCTAAATTTGTGAAATTGCAGTAACCGCCACCCGACATCAAAATTTTGCGTCCGACTTTTTTACCATTATCCAATACCAACACTGATTTACCATTTTTACCGATTTGAGCAGCACAAAACAACCCTGCCGCCCCGGCACCGATTATAATCACATCATATCGCTTCATCTTATTTTGTTCCTGAAACATCAATAATCATCACTTCAGACTAAGAACCTAAGCGGAAAGGCACTCCCCAAAAACCGTAGCCTGATGTAACAAACGTATGCATTTGCTCAATCTGTTTATAACCATAACTCAATTCATAAACCCATTTTGTAATCAAATTACCTGGGAAAATTTGTCCATTATGCGTATGACCAGAAACCTGAATATCTGCCCCTGCATTTGCACTTTCCGATAGTGAAAACGGACGGTGATCCATCAATAAAATCGGTAAATTTTGTCGTTTCTCTGTAGGAATAGAAGATAATATAGCTTCTGTAGTTTGACGAAGCTGATCCATTTCATCATTACGCCCCACTAAAATAAATTTATCTGAGACAATAACTGCTTGATCTGTTAATAAATAAACACCCTCTTTACGAACTTCGTGGGCAATTTGTTGCGGTTGTTGGAAGAAATCGTGATTGCCTAATGTCGCATAAACACCCAATGGCGCAGAAAGTTTAGCAAAATGCGGTCCCATTTTTTCCGAGAAATAAGCATTTAAATTATCATCCATTAAATCGCCCGGCAGCAAAATAATGTCCACTTTTTGTTGTTCAAAAATATGCTGTAATTGTTCCAACTGTTTGATGCCAAACAATTTTCCCAAGTGTAAATCACTGGCAACACCAATGCGTAACGGTTGCATTGTTTTATCTATTTTGACGCTATAATGCACAATTTGCGGTGTATACGCCTGATGAATACTGTACGCAAATAGAGCGGATAACGATACTAATGCAAGACAACGGCTGATCATCGGGAATGCTGCCAACTCAACAGCGAACAGCAATAATACTTTGCGTAATAGGAAAATCATCACGGCTACAAGCGTGATATACCATAAAGTGGTCAATATATAAGCTGAATATTTAAATCCATCAGGAATAATGCGTGCAATAGATAACAAAATAAACGCATTGATCGCAACATAGCTCAACCAGAAGAAAACTCGTTTATAGTGTGGTTTTGTTGGTTTAACAAAGAAAAACCAATCGATGGATCTGATAGCAATAAATATAAAAAGTTGTAACGCAATCAATGCGATATATCGAAACAACATTGTATTTATTTCCTCCGAATCTGGATTACGGTTTAAGATTTTATGGGCAAAGCCGCAATGCTTTACCCATTATTTATCAGACTAAGTATTAAAGTAATTTTTCTAACTCTTCTAATACTAATTGCGGTTGAATATCAATAAGAGATTGATGATAGCCCTCTTGGCTATCTTTGCTTTTACGAACTTTGATCAATCCGCCACTAATCAAACGAATCACCTTGACACGTTCAGATAATGGTGGCGTATATTCCGGACTGGTCGGCCCATAAACTGTAACCAATGGTAGTTTTAAAGCGGCAGCAATATGCATTAACCCTGAATCATTGCTCACAACACCATCACAGCTTGCCAATAAATCAATTGCCTGTGGTAACGATGTTTCACCGGCAATATTAATACAGAAAGCTCGCTCTTCCTCAGTTAAACTTTGACAGATTTCCTTGCCGACAGCCTGATCTTTTGCTGAACCGAACAATAATACTTGATAGCCTTTATTAATCAATAATTTAGCTAAATCGGCATAATGATAATGAGGCCAACGCTTTGCTGGTCCAAATTCTGCACCGGGACAAAAGCCAATCTTTTTTCGTTCAGTATCAATCGCAAATTTTTTGCAGAACTGTGCCAAGGTTGCCGCAACCTGATCAGGCTCTGTTTGCAAATAGGGATAAGAGAAAGAAAGATCTTTTGCTGCCGGAATAGCGCCTTGTTCATAAGCCAAAGTAACATAACGTTGCACCATTAGCGGATAATCCTGCTTATTACTCCGCAGATCATTCAATACAAAATAGCGACTCTCCCCTTTCCAGCCGCGACGAACTGGAATCTTTGCAAATAACGGAATTAATGCGGATTTGAAAGAGTTAGGCAACACAATCGCTAAATCATACTGCCCACGTAATGATTTCCCAATTTGATAACGCTGTTTTAAATCAAACTCACCATGACCAATCGGCATCGCAATCGCATTACGCACTTCCGGCATTCGAGAAAGTAATGCGCGGCACCAATTCGGCGCCAACACATCAATGATACAATCAGAATATTGCTGCTTTAATGATTGGTATAAGCTATGCGACATCATCATATCGCCAACCCAAGATGGGCCTATTACAAGAATTCTCATATTTACCCATTATTTTTTATTCAACCACGCCATATATTCCGTCACGCCTTCGGCAACAGTCTTAAACGGTTTATCATAACCGGCGGCGCGCAATTTGGTTAAGTCGGCTTGAGTATACTCCTGATAACGGCTCTTTAAATGTTCCGGGAACGGAATGGTTTGAACTTGTCCTTGACCGTGATATTTAATCACCGCTTTAGCCACTTCCGCAAAACTTTCCGCATTACCGGTACCGCAATTAAAAATGCCAGATACTTTATGCTGCCAACACCAAATATTTACTGCCGCTACATCGCCAACGTAAACAAAATCACGACGGAAATGTTCGCTGCCTTCAAATAATTTCGGATTTTCGCCATCCAAAATTTGGTTATTCAAATGAAACGCCACACTTGCCATTGTGCCTTTGTGATTTTCACGCGGCCCATACACATTAAAATAGCGGAAACCGCAAACCGGCGATTCTGCTTGTGGCAAAATCTGACGCACATATTGGTCGAACAAAAATTTAGAGTAACCATAAACATTAAGCGGATGTTCATATTGGCGTTCTTCAATAAATTCCAAACGATCACCATAAGTTGCCGCTGAAGAGGCATAAAGGAAAGGAATACGACGATCTAAACAGTAATGCAATAACTCTTTGGAATATTCATAGTTATTCTGCATCATATATTTGCCGTTCCATTCCGTAGTAGATGAACAAGCTCCCTCGTGGAAAACGGCATCAATTTCGCCAAGATCATCGCCGGCAATAATAGAAGCGATAAAATCTTCTTTATCACAATAATCTGCAATATCCAAATCTGCTAAATTAGCAAATTTAGTACCATCAGTTAAATTATCAACTACTAAAATATCTTTTCTACCTAAGTCATTGAGAGCTTTCACAATATTACTCCCAATGAAACCTGCCCCGCCTGTTACAATAATCATAATTCTTCCTTACTTGTGAAATAATTTGAAAGCTATTTTAATAGATTTAACAAGCTGAAAAAACAAAAAAATCCCATCACGATAAACGCGATGGGAAAAGTTTGGAGATTAATAAGAAAAAGTAAACTTAATTTTTACCTAAATAATCAAACCGCAGTTTGGAATATCACTTCATCCGCTTTCTTCACATAAGCATTGATCTTATCAAAATTCATATAACGATAAGTATCATCTTTATCTGCCTGTAAATCAGCAGCATAGCTTAAGTACTCTTCCGGAGTAGGTAATTTACCTAATAATGCTGCAACCGCCGCCAATTCCGCAGAGGCAAGATAAACATTTGCACCTTGACCTAAACGGTTCGGGAAGTTACGGGTAGAAGTTGAAACGACTGTTGATTTCGGAGCAACACGTGCCTGGTTTCCCATACATAATGAACAGCCCGGCATTTCTGTTCTTGCACCACTCTTACCAAAGATACTGTAATATCCCTCTTCAGTTAATAATGCAGCATCCATTTTTGTTGGTGGAGCAATCCATAAACGGGTTGGGATCACGTCAGCAAATTTATTCAATAGCTTACCTGCCGCACGGAAATGTCCGATATTGGTCATACAAGATCCGATAAAGACTTCATCAATTTTATCACCTTGTACTTCAGAAAGTTTACGAGCATCATCCGGATCATTCGGTGCGCAAAGGATTGGCTCTTTAATTTCATCCATATTGATTTCAATCACCGCTGCATATTCTGCATCTGGATCTGCTTGTAATAGTTGAGGATCTGCCAACCAAGCTTGCATATTTTTAATACGACGTTCTAATGTACGAGCATCCCCATATCCTTCCGCAATCATCCATTTCAATAAAGTGATATTTGAATTTAAATATTCAATAATCGGCTCTTTATTCAATTTAATGGTACAAGCTGCCGCAGAACGTTCGGCTGATGCGTCTGAAAGCTCAAATGCTTGTTCAATTTTGAGGTTTTCCAAACCTTCGATCTCTAAAATACGACCAGAGAAGATATTTTTCTTACCTTTCTTCTCAACCGTTAATAGACCTTGTTGGATTGCATAATACGGAATGGCGTGAACAAGATCTCGTAATGTGATTCCCGGTTGCATTGTGCCAGTAAAGCGCACCAATATGGATTCAGGCATATCTAACGGCATAACTCCGGTTGCAGCGGCAAATGCAACAAGACCTGAACCGGCTGGAAATGAAATGCCGATTGGGAAACGAGTATGTGAGTCACCGCCTGTACCTACAGTATCCGGCAATAACATACGGTTTAACCAAGAGTGGATAATACCGTCACCCGGACGAAGTGAAACCCCACCACGATTCATAATGAAATCAGGCAATGTATGGTGAGTGTTAACATCAACCGGTTTCGGATAAGCCGCAGTATGGCAGAATGATTGCATTACCAAATCTGCTGAGAAACCTAGGCAAGCCAAATCTTTTAATTCATCACGAGTCATAGGGCCAGTAGTATCTTGAGAACCGACAGAAGTCATACGAGGCTCACAATATTGTCCCGGACGAACCCCATCCACACCGCAAGCACGGCCAACTAATTTTTGTGCTAGAGTAAAGCCTTTATTGCTAGTTGCCACTGCTTGAGGTTTAATGAAAACATCACTTTCCCCAAGACCTAATTCCTGTCTCGCTTTATGAGTTAATCCCCGACCTATAATTAATGGAATACGCCCACCAGCACGTACTTCATCCAATAACACTTGTGTTTTTAATGTGAACGTTGCCAATACTTCATCGCTGTTATGTCGACAAATTTTTCCTTCATAAGGATAAATATCGATAACATCCCCCATATTTAATGAGGTTACATCTACTTCAATTGGCAATGCTCCTGCATCTTCCAGCGTATTGAAAAAAATTGGTGCGATTTTTCCACCTAATACGACACCACCAGCACGTTTATTAGGAATAAATGGAATATCCTCACCCATATACCAAAGCACAGAGTTAGTTGCTGATTTACGAGAAGACCCTGTTCCAACTACATCACCAACATAAGCAAGTGGGAAACCTTTTTCTTTTAACTTATTGATTTGAGTAATTGGACCAACTTCTCCATCCTTATCCGGAGTAATACCATCACGACTATTTTTCAACATTGCTTTTGCGTGTAATGGAATATCTGGTCTTGACCAAGCATCTTGTGCTGGAGAAAGGTCATCAGTGTTGGTTTCACCAGTTACTTTAAACACAGTAACAGTAATTTTATCCGCTAATTTAGGACGAGATAAGAACCACTCTGCATTCGCCCAAGATTGTAATACCTGTTTCGCAAATTCATTACCAGCTTTAGCACGATCCGCTACATCGTGGAAACTATCAAACATTAATAATGTATGAGAAAGCGCCTTTACCGCTAACGGTGCTAACTCTGGATTATCCAATGCTTTAACTAATGGTTCAATGTTATAACCGCCTTGCATTGTGCCTAATAATTCGACTGCACGCTGTTTGCTGATTAATGGAGAACTGACATCTCCGGCAACCACAGCGGATAAGAATGATGCTTTCACATATGCCGCTTCATCTACCCCCGCCGGAATACGATTTTCAAAAAGATCCATTAAATATTCAGTATTCTGCCCTGCCGGTGCTTTCAATAATTCGATCAATTGTGCAGTTTGTTCGGCATTAAGAGGAAGAGGAACAACACCAGCTGCTTTACGTTGTTCAACGTGTTTTTGATAATCTTCTAGGAAATTAGCCATAGTCCATCCTTAATTATTAATAGTAGCGTAGAAGTAACATTTGATTATTAAAATGCCTAATGTTAATCGTTTGTTAATATAGACCTATGATGAGGGAATGTCAAAAGATAGATTATCGGATATTTGATCTAGCTCGCAAAATTTTTTATTTATCTAAAAAAATAAAGCCGAACAATACATTGCCCGACTTTAAATTGATAAAAATGAGGAATAACCCGTAACTATCTCAAACTAAACGGATCGGTATAAGGAAGAATACCGGTTTTCAACATTTTGCTAACATTGCTACCGTGACGATTTCCTAGTCCGGAAATTTCAAAATTAACACCGAAAGAGTGATTGTAATATGTATCCTCTAACGACGAATATTTACCATCAGGTGATGCTGTTAAATAACGTCTTGCTCCGACATTTACTTTCCAGCAACAAGTACTATATTCTACACCTAAGTACTGTTCAACCGGTTTATCCAATTCTGTATCTTGGTAAATGTGTCCAACCATTGCCCAGTTATCGTTTATCTGCCACGATGCAGCCATTCCAACCTGACGAATACTCTGTCCATAAGAGTTTGCACCTACTAAATTTTGATCAATATAATCTTTGCTAACATAACGATAAGTGAACTGAATCAAATTTACACCGGATGGACGATACTCCAACGCCGTGTTCATCAATGAAGTCTGTTTCAATAAAGTATCATATTGATAACTACCCTTCCAATTCCATTGATCGCTAATTTTCCAGTTAGTATCTAGTGCCCAAGAAGAGGAAGAACGTTGAGTACGATGTTCCGGATCACTATCAATTTTTGCTGGTGTTAAATAGAAAATTTGCCCAAGTGAAAGGTTAAAACGTTCGTCCGCATTTTTGTCAAACCAACGTGTTGTACCACCAACCGTAATCTGATTGGCAGAAGCAATGCGGTCTAAACCACTATAACGACGATCACGGAATAAGGAGAAATAATCTTGCTGTAATAACACGGAGTCATAACCGAAACCTAAATAACGATATTTATCAGTTCCAATATTGCTTTGATCACGATATGGTCGGTATAAATATTGCACTTTAGGTTCAAGTGTTTGTGTATATCCTTCAAATAAAGATTGATCGCTTGCCAATACAGTTGCCAATTCTGCTTTAAATTGAGGAATTACTCGATTTACTGAATGTTCTATTTTATATGCATTATCAGCATTCCCTTCTTTTTGACGGTAGTGAGTTGCATATAATTTTGTTTCTAAATTCAAGCTACCATAACGATTTGCTAATGGCATTGACAACGCTGGCTCAGCGTGAAAACGCCACGCAGAAGGCATTCTTTCACTGTCATTTTTAAATTGTACCGCTTGCGCAAAAAGTGAAAAATCTAAACGATCATTCCATAAAGAATCACGGTAATAGTTAAAATCAATCTGCGGCAAAGTTCTGTATGGGCCTGCACCAGTTAAAGTATCAAACACTTGAAATTGTGTTGCTGAAACGGTTAAATTATAGTTCGGTTTGTAATAACTTAACGCAAAACTCTGTGTTGCATAACCGTCAGTACTGCTACCATAAGGAGAAGAAAAATCATTAAAATATTGTTTATCGCTCACTTTAGTATAATTTACATTAAAACGCCAACTATCCCACAATGAGCCACTGTTACGCCAATAAAGTAAATAGCGAGGATCATCCAGTTTATAATCTTTATAACGATCATCTTTAATATACTCACCTGCCAGTACACCTGAACCTAGAACATTGAGATAACGTGCTTCACCCAACATCTGCCATCCACGGCGACTCATATATTTCGGTGTAATAGTCATATCATAATTTGGTGCAATATTAAGATAGATCGGTTGCGCATAAAAATAACCATCACTACCAGATGTTCCAATTTCTGGCATTAATAATCCGCTACGGCGACGATCACCGATTGGAAACTGCACATAAGGGAAATAGAAGACTGGAATATCTTTCACATAAAAAACAGCATTCCACAAATCAGCATACTCCTCTTTAATATGCTGTTTCATTTCAGAAGCACGTAACTTCCAAGAGTTATTATTTGGTAAGCAAGAAGTAAAAGTAGCATTTTTCAATAAGCGATAATCTTGCCTTAATTCCGCTTTTTCTGCAGTTCCTCTACCTTGACGATTAACAAACTGATAATCAGATTGATAGATATCAGCATCTTTTGAATTGAGATGAATATTCGCTTTTTCACCTAAAACGTGTACTAAGTTATCTTGATAATTTAAATTACCATTGATATAAGCATAACGCTGAGGATTGTCTTTCTCACCTTTCTGTTCAACAAAAACAGAGTTTGCATTCAATTTGCGATTTCCCTGCTCTACCTGAACATTCCCTTGATACAACGCATTTTGGGGCTGGTTAATTTCAGCACTATCTGCATCAATATAAACCGGCAACTGGTTAGGATCGGTTTTCACCACCTCACCGGTAAAACGAGGCACGCCTAATAAGCATTGCGCTGTTAAATCGGCAAAGCTTTGTTGACTGTAAAGTGCCGCCATAATAGATAGGGATAAAAGTGAGTAATATTTTTTCATCTGTTCAATTATCTTTTACTAATGCTGTTTAAATAAGGAGGCATTATAGCCTAAATCCGCATAGAACATAAAAACTTAATCTTCATTTATCTAAAAACGAGCAAAAAAAAGGCGGTGATTCACCGCCTAACAAACATCGACAATTAAAGTTTTGCTGCCAACATCGCTTCCAATTTTTCAATATCTGCTGCAAATTTACGAATACCTTCCGCCAACTTCTCAACTGCCATCGCATCCATATTATGTTGCCAGTAAAACTCGCTTTCTGTCATCGCGGCTGGTCGAGGCAATACATCACCCTTATAATCCAATTTACGTGGCAATTCCGCTTCGCTTTCCTGCAACTCTTTCAATAACGCCGGCGAAATAGTTAAACGATCGCAACCTGCCAATTCGGTAATTTCTCCGATATTGCGGAAACTTGCTCCCATTACTACGGTTTTATAGCCATACTGTTTGTAATAGTTATAAATTTTTGTTACTGAAATTACACCAGGATCTTCACTCGGCACAAATGCTTTCTTATCACTGTTCGCTTTATACCAGTCTAAAATACGACCAACAAACGGCGAAATAAGGTAAACACCTGCTTCTGCACACGCCCTTGCCTGAGCTTCAGAGAATAATAATGTTAAATTACAGTTAATCCCTTCTTTTTCTAGAATTTCCGCTGCACGGATACCTTGCCAAGTAGACGCAATTTTTATCAAAATTCGATCATTACTGATTCCTGCTTCATTATAAAGTGCAATAAGTTTACGTGCTTTTGCTACAGTTGCTTCTGTATCGTAAGATAAACGAGCATCCACTTCAGTAGAAATACGTCCTGGGACGATTTTCAAAATTTCCAAACCAATATTTACCGCTAATTTATCTTCTGCATCAATTAATTGTTGTGCTTTATCCGAACTTTTACTTTTTGCATAATCAACAGCTTCATCAATTAACGAAGCATATTGTGGTAGTTGGGAGGCACTTAATACTAATGATGGATTGGTGGTTGCATCTTGTGGTTGGTATTTTTTGATTGCTTCAATATCACCGGTATCGGCAACAACCACTGTCATTTTGCGTAGAGCTTCAAGTTGTGACATAAAATTTACTCCTTAATTTTATTTGAAAAGTGCTGGCATAGTACCACAGAAACAATTACTCTGAGTAGTACGTTTTCTATTATTGCGATTTACGATATTTAATATTAGCGTAACCGCCTGTTTCAAGACTGAAAACATTACTCTTAAAGACCTAATTGTTGCCAAATCTCATCAATTCGTTTCACGACATTCGGATCTTTTTTAATAGGACGCCCCCACTCCCGTTGAGTTTCTCCCTGCCATTTATTGGTTGCATCAATTCCCATTTTGGAGCCTAACCCCGCTACTGGTGAAGCAAAATCAAGATAATCTATCGGGGTATTTTCCACTAATGTAACATCCCGTGCTGGATCGCATCTGGTTGTAATTGCCCAAATTACATCTTTCCAATCGCGTGCATTAACATCATCATCACAAACCACTACAAATTTAGTATACATAAACTGCCGTAAGAATGACCAAACTCCCATCATTACACGTTTAGCGTGGCCAGCATACTGCTTTTTGATCGTCACTACCGCTAAACGATAAGAACACCCTTCCGGTGGTAAGTAAAAATCAACAATTTCCGGAAATTGCTTCTGCAAAATAGGAATAAAAACCTCATTCAATGACTCCCCCAGTACCGCTGGCTCATCCGGTGGACGACCAGTATAAGTCGAATGATAAATCGGGTCTTTACGCATTGTTAGATGAGTGACGGTAAATACCGGAAAGTGTTCCTGCTCATTGTAATAACCGGTGTGATCGCCATAAGGTCCTTCTAATGCAGTTTCATTCGGATCAATATATCCCTCCAGCACAATTTCCGCACCAGCAGGAATCTCCAAATCACAGCTTAATGCTTTCGACACTTCTGTTTTATTACCACGAAGCAAGCCTGCAAAGGCGTACTCAGAAAGCGTATCCGGAATAGGTGTTACTGCACTTAAAATAGTTGCCGGATCAGCGCCCAACGCTACAACAACTGGGAATTTCTCGTCTGGATGGACTTCTTTCCATTCCTGAAAATCTAAAGCACCACCACGATGCGATAGCCAACGCATAATTAATTTATTTTTTCCAATCAGTTGTTGACGATAAATACCGATATTTTGCCGTTTTTTATAAGGCCCTTTTGTAACTGTCAATCCCCAAGTAATTAAAGGGGCTACATCATCCGGCCAACAGTGCATAATCGGTAAACGGTATAAATCCACCTGATCTCCACTTAAAACAACATCCTGACATTCCGGTTTACTGATCGTTTTTGTCGGCATATTTAACACAGGGCGAAATTGTGTAATGCTGCTGAACAGATCTTTTATCCCTTTTGGCGGCTCGGGTTCTTTCAAAAATGCCAACAGCTTGCCCACTTCCCGCAATGTGCTGACATCTTCTTGCCCCATTCCCAATGCAACCCGTTTCGGCGTACCGAACAAATTACATAACACAGGCATATCAAATCCTTTCGCATTTTCAAACAACAATGCCGGCCCACCTTTACGCAAAGTACGATCCGCAATTTCTGTCATTTCCAGATACGGATCAACTTCAACCGTAATGCGTTTAAGCTCCCCCTGTTGTTCCAGCAATGTAATAAATTCACGTAAATTTTTATATTTCACCCTCTGCCCCTTATTAAGCCAACACGATCCAAGCCAATAAAATCGCTAAGATAAAACGGTATATCGCAAAAGAAACGAATGAGATTTTACCAATTAAATGCAAGAATGTTCGAATAGCAATCATTGCCACTACAAATGCGGTAACGAAACCAACCACAAATAACGGTAAATCATCCCACGAAAGAAAAGGAAGGCTTTTATATAAATCTAATGCGGTTGCACCAATCATCATCGGCACAGCTAAAATAAAAGAATATTCTGCTGCAGCTTTTTTACCTACTCCCATCAACAACCCACCGGAAATAGTCGCTCCGGAACGAGAAAAGCCAGGGAATAATGCCAAACACTGGAATAGCCCGATCGCAAATGCCTGACGGTAAGTAATTTGATCCAACTCTTCCGCATATGCCGGTTGCGGACGAAATTTTTCCGCCAAAATCAATAAAATACCACCGGCAACCAAAGCACCGATAACATTATGAATATTGAACCAAGATTTGATCGTGGAATGAAATAGTAACCCCAACACCACTGCCGGGATCATCCCTAAAATAATATGTATTAAATTTAAGTGAGCTTTGTTCCGATCCACTTTCTCACCGAAATGAATACCGATCAATCCGAACATTTTGCACCAGTACACAAAAATAACTGCCAAAATCGACCCTAATTGAATAATCACTTCAAACGTTGCCGCTTTTTGCCCTTCAAAGCCAAGAAAATGACCGGCAATTATCATATGTCCAGTTGATGAAACAGGTAAAAATTCGGTTAAGCCTTCAACACAACCTAAAATGAAAGCAATTAATAATTCAGACATTCAAAACTCCTGCTTACGGCAACATTTTGCCAAGCTGTTTACCACCAACCAAATGCATATGTAAATGAAACACTTCCTGTCCGCCGTGTTTATTACAATTCACAATGAGGCGATAACCATCCTCATCAATACCTTGTTCTTTTGCAATTTTTGCAGCAATGACAAACAGATGCCCTAAAACTTGTTCATCTTCCGCTGTTACATCGTTGACAGTTGGGATGATTTTATTCGGAATAATCAAAATATGTGTCGGTGCTTGCGGAGCAATATCGCGGAATGCCGTAACTAAATCATCCTGATAGACGATATCTGCCGGAATTTCTTTACGGATAATTTTGCTAAAGATAGTTTCTGTTGCCATAACTTTTCTCCTTAAAAATAACTAATAATATGAAGGTTAAAATAACTCGTCTATTATAAAGGCTTTTTTATAGTTATGCTTGTAAAAGAGAAGAAAACTTCTTTACATTGTTTTAAAACAACTTTTTAACAATATTTCAATAACTTAATTTGAAATTTGATCTGTATCAACGATACCTCAAAACGGTAATTTCTAAACACTGAATTTGCTATTTATTCCCACTAAAACTTCCTATAATTAGCAAAATTTTTGAAAATATAAAATTTTTTTGAAGGAAATCGTGTTTATGAAAGATGCGACAACTATTGCACTGAATCCGGCACAGATGACAGATCTGGCGGAAGATGTTGCCGCTTATAAAGCACAGAAAAAACCTTTTCTCTCTTTTGCCTCCGGTATTTCCGCCGGTGCCTGTATTGCACTTGCCTTTGTGTTTTATACAACAACACAAACCGGATTAACTAATGCTTCGTGGGGATTGGCTAAACTCGTTGGCGGTTTGGTTTTCTCTCTTGGTGTCATTATGGTAGTGATTTTGGGAACAGAACTTTTTACCTCCTCCACACTAACCGCCACCGCTAAAGCTTCCGGTAGAATTACTGCTGTACAAATGCTACGCAACTGGGTTGTTGTTTATTTTGGCAATTTCGTAGGCAGTTTAATCATTGTGGCGTTAATCTGGTTCGCTGGGCAAACAATGGCCGTGGAAGGTCAATGGGGATTAACTATTCTGAAAACTGCACAACATAAAATTCACCATTCTTGGTTAGAGGCTTTTTGCTTAGGTATTTTATGTAATATTATGGTTTGTGTCGCCATTTGGATGGCTTATTCCGGACGGACGGTAACCGATAAAGCATTAATTATGATTTTACCGATTGGGATGTTCGTTGCTTCAGGTTTTGAACACTGTGTAGCAAATATGTTTATGATTCCAATGGGTATTTTGACAGCACATTATAGTGATGCTTCATTTTGGCAACAATTGGGAATTGATGCTTCACAGTTTGCCGATTTAGATTTCTACCATTTTATTGTGAAGAATTTAATTCCTGTCACATTAGGTAACATTATTGGTGGTGCGGTTTGTATTGGCTTATTCCATCGCTTTTTAGCCAAAGCGCACTAAAGCATTTATTTTTATTCATTATTCAATTAAGGAAATGATTATGACTCAATTAACAGAACAACAACAATTAGCTTGGTCAGGTTTCCAAGCTGGTGATTGGCAAGAAAACGTCAATGTACGTGATTTTATTCAACGTAACTACACTCCATATGAAGGTGATGAATCTTTCTTAGCTGGTGCTACTGCTGCTACCACCAAACTTTGGAATAAAGTTATGGAAGGTATTAAAGAGGAAAACCGCACTCACGAACCTCTTGATTTTGATACAGACATTCCTTCAACAATCATTTCTCACCCAGCAGGATATATCGAGAAAGAATTAGAACAGATCGTTGGATTACAAACTGATGCTCCTTTAAAACGTGCCATTATTCCTTTTGGTGGGATCAAAATGGTTGAAGGATCTTGTAAAGTTTATGGTCGAGAATTAGATCCTAAAGTAAAAAAAATCTTTACTGAATACCGTAAAACACATAACCAAGGAGTATTTGATGTCTACACACCAGATATTCTACGTTGTCGTAAATCAGGTGTATTAACCGGCTTACCAGATGCTTATGGACGTGGACGTATCATCGGAGATTATCGCCGTGTTGCCCTTTATGGTATTGATTTCTTAATGGCTGATAAATATAAACAATTCTCTTCACTTCAACCACGCTTAGAAAGCGGTGAAGATCTTGAAATGACCATCCAATTACGTGAAGAAATTGCTGAACAACATCGCGCATTGGGTCAAATCAAACAAATGGCTGCCAGTTATGGTTACGATATTTCCGGACCGGCAAAAAATGCTAAAGAAGCTGTACAATGGACTTACTTCGGTTACCTTGCTGCAGTTAAATCACAAAACGGTGCAGCGATGTCATTTGGTCGTGTCTCTTCATTCTTAGATATTTATATTGAGCGTGACTTAAAAGAAGGCACTTTGACTGAAGAACAAGCTCAAGAGTTGATCGATCATCTTGTTATGAAATTACGTATGGTACGTTTCTTACGTACTCCTGAATACGATCAATTATTCTCAGGGGACCCAATTTGGGCAACAGAATCTCTTGGTGGTATGGGTTTAGATGGACGTACTTTAGTAACTAAAAATACATTCCGTTTCTTAAATACTCTTTACACTATGGGACCATCACCTGAACCAAATATGACAATTCTTTGGTCTGAAAAATTACCGGATAACTTTAAACGTTTCTGTGCAAAAGTTTCTATTGATACCTCTTCTGTTCAATATGAAAACGATGATTTAATGCGTCCAGATTTCAATAGTGATGATTATGCTATTGCTTGCTGTGTGAGTCCAATGGTTGTTGGTAAACAAATGCAGTTCTTCGGTGCAAGAGCAAACCTAGCCAAAACAATGCTTTACTCTATCAATGGTGGTATTGATGAGAAAAACGGTATGCAAGTTGGTCCGAAAACAGAGCCAATCAAAACTGAATATCTTGACTACGATGATGTTATGACCCGTATGGATAGCTTTATGGATTGGTTGGCAAAACAATATGTTACTGCCTTGAACATCATCCACTATATGCACGATAAATACAGTTATGAAGCTGCATTAATGGCATTACACGATCGTGATGTTTATCGCACAATGGCTTGCGGTATCGCCGGATTATCCGTTGCGGCAGACTCACTTTCTGCTATCAAATATGCAAAAGTTAAACCTATCCGTGGCGACATCAAAGATAAAGACGGTAATGTTGTGGCTAAAGATATTGCTATCGACTTTGAAATTGAAGGTGAATATCCACAATTCGGTAACAACGACAGCCGTGTAGATGAAATTGCTTGCGACTTGGTTGAACGCTTTATGAAGAAAATTCAAAAACTTAAAACTTACCGCAATGCAGTGCCTACTCAATCTGTATTGACCATTACTTCCAACGTGGTTTACGGTAAGAAAACCGGTAATACTCCGGACGGTCGTCGTGCCGGCGCACCATTCGGACCAGGTGCAAACCCAATGCACGGTCGTGACCAAAAAGGAGCGGTAGCTTCATTAACTTCTGTGGCTAAATTGCCATTCGCTTATGCGAAAGACGGTATCTCTTATACCTTCTCAATCGTACCAAATGCGTTAGGTAAAGATTACGAAGCACAAAAACGTAATTTAGCAGGCTTAATGGACGGTTATTTCCACCACGAAGCGACCATTGAAGGCGGACAACACTTGAACGTGAACGTAATGAACCGTGAAATGTTGTTAGATGCAATGGAAAATCCGGAAAAATATCCACAATTAACCATTCGCGTTTCCGGTTATGCAGTGCGTTTTAACTCTTTAACTAAAGAGCAACAACAAGACGTTATTACTCGTACTTTCACACAAACTATGTAATTAATAACTATTGATTAAAAAACTGCCTTTCGGGGCAGTTTTTTTATATCTTTTATTCAAAAATTAAACATATTTCAAAAATATCCGGTTTATTTATATCTCATTTAACTTTTCTTATTTTTCTTAAAAAAAACTAGCCTTTTTTTTGCCTTGCTTGCTACACTGACTAACAATTCAAACATAACAACAAAATAGGAAGGCAAACATATGAATGACTTAACACTTTTATTCGAAAAAATTAAACAACGTGATCCGAACCAAGCACCATTTCATCAAGCAGTTGAAGAGGTTTTCGGTAGTCTAGCACCTTTTATCGCCAAACATCCGAAATATGCACAACAAGGCTTACTTGAACGTATCGTTGAACCGGAACGAGTAATAATGTTCCGAGTATCTTGGGTTGATGACAAAGGTCAAGTGCAAGTAAATCGTGGTTATCGTATTCAAATGAACTCCGCCATCGGTCCTTATAAAGGCGGATTACGCTTCCATCCGACTGTTGATCTTGGTGTCTTAAAATTCCTTGCTTTTGAACAAGTCTTCAAAAATGCTTTAACCACGTTACCTATGGGTGGCGGCAAAGGAGGTTCTGATTTTGATCCTAAAGGCAAATCTGATGCGGAAGTAATGCGTTTCTGCCAAGCATTTATGACCGAACTTTCTCGTCACATCGGTGCCGATCTTGATGTACCTGCCGGTGATATTGGCGTTGGCGGACGTGAAATCGGCTATCTATTTGGACAATACAAACGTGTTCGTAATGAATTTGCTTCTGTATTAACCGGAAAAGGTTTACCTTACGGTGGTAGTTTGATTCGTCCGGAAGCCACCGGTTACGGTGTGGTGTACTTCGCACAAAGTATGTTAAAAACCAAAGGACAAAGCATTGAAGGTAAACGCGTGCTTATTTCCGGTTCAGGTAATGTTGCGCAGTATGCAGCTGAAAAAGCGATCCAATTAGGTGCGAAAGTCTTAACCCTTTCCGACTCAAACGGTTTTGTTAAATTTGCTGACAGCGGTATGACAGAAGCTCAATTAGCAGCATTAATTGAATTAAAAGAAGTGCGTCGCGAACGTATTTCTGTTTATGCCAAAGAACAAGGCTTAGAATATTTTGCCAACCAAAAACCTTGGGGAATTCCTTGTGATGTCGCACTACCTTGCGCAACGCAAAATGAATTGGATACAGAAGATGCCAAAACATTATTGAGTAATGGTTGTATCTGTGTTGCCGAAGGGGCGAATATGCCATCTACTTTAGGGGCTGTAAACGTATTTATCGATGCCAAAATTCTTTATGCACCGGGTAAAGCCAGCAATGCCGGCGGGGTGGCAACATCAGGATTGGAAATGAGCCAAAATGCGATTCGTTTATCTTGGAGTCGTGAAGAAGTGGATCAACGCCTTTTCGACATTATGGCAAATATCCACGAAAACTGCGTTGCTAACGGTAGTGAAAACGGCTACATCAACTATGTAAACGGCGCCAATATTGCCGGTTTCCGCAAAGTGGCTGATGCAATGCTAGCACAAGGTATCGTATAACCCTTTTCCACAATTCCTTTTATCTCTTGAAGATGGGTATTTCCCATCTTCTTTTTTTATCATTCTAATTATTCCTTCTTCAAAAAAGATCAACATTATTCAATATTATTTTAAATGCAGATTTCTTATAACATTTCCAATTACCATCATATTTTTATCCCTTTTAGTTATAAAAAATAATAAAAAGTGCTAAATAGCCATCTAGCCGTATAGAAATAAATTTATATAATGCCTTTATGTTTTAGTTTAAATGGACTCTGAAAATGGATTGGCAATACGTTGTTAATGCAATTCCAAAATTTATTGATGCAACCTTACTCACGCTTTATTTAGCGGGAGCCGGTATCCTTTTCTCGCTCATCATCGGCATTATCTGTGCAGTACTGCTGGTGTATCCGATACGAGTTTTATCTCGCATCACTAAAGCTTATATTGAAATCTCTTGCAAGATTGTTTACCACGAAATGACTTTCACTCGTCAAGTTTCAGACCACATTATTTTTATGGATCAAAGCAATATTATTGAATAGAACACTCCAGAACAATTTTTAAGAAGTCGGTAAAATAGATTCCGTCATCACAGATATTCAGCAATTAACTGATAAAACATTATTAGTTAATAAGGGCACTACCGCCGATGCCTTCTTCACAAAAAATTATCCTAATATCAAATTATTGAAATTTGAACAAAATACAGAAACCTTTGATGCCTTAAAAGATGGGCGTGGCGACGCATTAGCACACGACAACACACTATTATTCGCGTGGACAAAAAATAATCCAGGCTATACCGTTGGTGTGCGTAGCTTGGGCGAACAAGAGTTCATCGCTCCGGCAGTACAAAAAAATCAACCTGAATTATTAAAATGGTTAAATGATGAAATCGTAAAACTAACTAAAGAGGGTAAAATTAAAGCCGCTTACGAAAAAACACTACATCCAGTTTACGGCGATACCATCAGCGAATCTGATATTTTGGTGGATTATTAGTAATAGACAAAAAAGGTAAAGGCTTATCCTTTACCTTTCATAACTTCTCATCTACCAGCGATACCAATATCTGTGAGGCCAACGTGGGCCTAAATCGTATGGAGGAAAATCATCATAATAAAATTGCCGCTCAATCTCCATCTGTCGGATTTGTTGCTGAGCCATATAATTTTGTAATGCCAATTTATAACAAGATTGGAACATTGGATCATTCACCCGCTTAGTATATTCCGCTTTGAATGCTTTCTGCTCTTTTTCTGTTAAGCCAATATCCTGATCAAACTGACGCTTCATTAAATATGCCGTTTCTTCATCACACTGTTTTGCCAAAGCAACCTGTAGCGCCTGCTGCTGCCGAATTTGAGCCTCCTCTCTAGCTCGCTGTTGCTCCGGTGTCAAAGCACAAGCGGTTAGGAGGACAACAAGACCCATAATTAATATTCGTTTCATAATCTCACCTTATATCTTCACAAGATTCTGTAAGATTAGAATACTACCAATAACGATTAAAAAACAGTAAATGATTTTATGATAATTAATATTATATTTATGCATCAATTGGTATCCGAATAATCCAAGTAGTAATCCTATAATAAATGCAGGAAACATACTTACTATGTGAGAAAAGACCTCTCCTGTTAGCAAATCTTTATTCCAAAATCCTATAATTGCACCTATCATTTGCAGCATAAACAATGGCTCACTATTTTTGAAAAACAAGTCAAAGCGTGTGAAGCAAAAATTCAAGAAGAGGATCAAGCTGCATTAAAATAATAAAAAACAACCTCCTACTACTTGTGATCTGCACCCCAAAA
>NZ_JPXY01000051.1:0-17574 GCF_000771895.1 Gallibacterium genomosp. 2 | reverse complement strand
TGTCCTATATGCCGTTATTCACCATAATAAGATTTGGTTAAAATCTCAATCATATCTTCAACCATCGGTAAGCGAGGATTTGCCGGTGAACATTGATCTTCAAACGCCAATAATGCTAAATCACGGCGAGCCTCCATAAATTCTTGTTCATTGATGCCCTGCT
Organism: Gallibacterium genomosp. 2; assembly: GCF_000771895.1. NCBI lineage: Bacteria > Pseudomonadati > Pseudomonadota > Gammaproteobacteria > Pasteurellales > Pasteurellaceae > Gallibacterium > Gallibacterium genomosp. 2. Next base: position 17,411 of record NZ_JPXY01000051.1, on the reverse strand, counting down.
CTTTGAATGACATTTTAATGCCGATTTTTTGCCCCAACTCTTTACACGCATTGGCATAAGCTTCCACCGCCTCTTCAGGTGTTGAACAAGGTAAGCCTAACATTCTAGCGATTTCCTGATATTTCACATCCGCTTTGTAGTAATTATATTTTGGCCAAGTCGCTGTTTTAGTCGGGCGAGTGCCGTTATAACGAATCACGTAAGGCATCAAAATGGCATTAGTTCTGCCGTGTGGTGTGTGGAAGCGACCACCTACTTTGTGAGCTAAAGAGTGTGTCATCCCTAAGAACGCATTGGCAAAAGCCATTCCGGCAATAGTTGATGCATTATGCATTCTTTCGCGTGCTTCTGGATCGCTTGCACCGTTTTTCACAGAGCGTTCTAAAAATTCAAAGACTAGTTTAATCGCCTGCAATGCTAGACCGTCAGTGAAGTCGTTAGCTAAAGTCGATACATAAGCCTCTGTTGCGTGAACTAACACATCATAACCTGAATCTGCGGCAACGTGTGCAGGTACAGTCATTGTTAATGCCGGATCGACAATAGCAATAGTCGGAGTTAATGAGTAGTCAGCAATTGGATATTTTTTATCGCCTTCGCTAATAACGGCAAAAGGCGTTACTTCAGAACCAGTACCTGATGTGGTTGGAATGCCAATAAATTTAGCTTTACGTCCCAATTGAGGGAATTTAAAAGCACGTTTGCGAATATCCATAAATTTCTGAACTAAATCGCGGAAATCAACTTCAGGCTGTTCGTAGAATAACCACATTACTTTAGCTGCATCCATAGCTGAACCACCGCCTAGGGCAATAATAGTATCCGGTTGGAAGTTACGTAATAATTCAACACCTCGGCGTACTGTTGCGATACTAGGATCCGGTTCAACATCGGCGAAAAGTTGATAAGTAACGTGATCCCCTCGCATTGTGAGTTGTTTAGCGATTTTCTCTACAAAACCAAGATCAACCATTACACGATCAGTAACGATCACGACACGTTCAACGCCTTTCATTGATTGTAAATATTGGATTGAATCACGTTCAAAATAGATTTTTGAAGGCACTTTGAACCATTGCATATTATTTCTCCGTCTTCCTACCCGTTTAATATTTAATAAATTCACTGCACTAACATTGTTACCAACAGAGTTTTTACCATAAGAACCACAGCCTAAGGTTAATGAAGGTAGGAATGAGTTATATACATCACCAATGCCACCAAAAGTTGAAGGTGAGTTCCAAATTACGCGGATTGCTTTTACACGTTCACCGAAAATTTTTGCCAATTCAGCATCGGAAGTATGAATTGCGGCGGAGTGTCCTAAACCGTGGAATTCAACCATTTGCTCAGATTTTGTTAAACCGTCTTCTGTGCTTTCTGCTTTCAATAAAGCTAATACTGGTGAGAGTTTTTCTCGAGTTAATGGTTCTTTCACTCCCACTTCTTTACATTCTGCCAACAAAATATTGGTATTTGCCGGTACGCTGAATCCTGCCTGCTCTGCAATCCACGCTGCTGGTTTGCCAACCACGGCGGAATTTAGTTTTGCCATAGAACAACTGCTACTGTTTGCTTTCGCACCGAAGATAAACTCTTCAAGTAATGCTTTTTCTTTTTTATTAACGAGATAAACGCCATAAGATTGCATCTCTTTAATAAAATCATCATAAATTTCTTTATCGACAATTGCTGCTTGTTCACTGGCACAGATCATTCCGTTATCAAACGATTTTGACATCACGATATCGTGTACCGCTTGTTTTAAATTTGCACTTTTTTCCACATAAGCAGGAACGTTTCCGGCTCCAACACCTAAAGCCGGCTTACCACAGGAATAAGCGGCTTCCACCATTGCATTACCACCGGTGGCTAGAATAGTGGCAATACCGGGATGTTTCATTAATGCTTGTGTACCTTCCATAGATGGTGTTTCAATCCATTGAATACAGTTTTTCGGTGCACCGGCAGCAACAGCCGCTTCATAAACAACGCGTGCGGCGTGAGCGGAACTTTGTTGAGCGGATGGGTGGAATGCAAAAACGATCGGATTACGAGTTTTTAAGGAAATTAAGGCTTTAAAAATTGCGGTAGAGGTTGGATTGGTGGTTGGAGTAATACCACAAATTACTCCAACTGGATCAGCAATTTCTGTAATACCAGTAACATCATCTTCACTAATGACACCAACGGTTTTCAAATGACGCATATTGTTTACAACATATTCACAAGCAAACAGATTCTTTGTTGCTTTGTCTTCAAATACGCCTCGACCGGTTTCTTCATAGGCGTGCATTGCCAACACACCGTGTTGATCCAATGCGGCGACAGAAGCCTTCGCAACGATATAATCAACTTGTTGCTGATTAAGTTGACGGAACTCTTCCAATGCAGCTAAACCATTAGCGACAAGTTGATCCACTTCTGCCTGAGCAGGACTTACCACCACTTCGGATGTTTTACTCATAAGATTTCTCCCAAAAATTAAAAATTATTTTAACTAATAAAATTATAACTATTTGAAGTTACCTTTTTTGTGGTATCAGCAGATAATCTGATCTAGCTCAAATTCACCGTTAGCTAAATGTTAAAGTGATTTAAAAGTTGTTTGAAATAGGTTTGAAATTCTTGATTAATCAAGAAAAATTATGTGATCTTTAGATTTTTTCGTTTTATATTATTTATCAATTATGAGCAATAATAGGAGTTCGAATAATGATGGAACCGACAATTTATAAAATGAATGATACAAAAAAATGGGCGATGATAGGTTATTGGCTTTATATCGCATCGTTTTTGATCACTTTTTTAAGCATTGTCGCGATCGTGATTGCTTATGTTTTTCGTGATGATGTTCGTGGCACCTATTTGGAAAGCCATTTTAACTATCAAATTCGCACATTTTGGATTGGCTTACTGTATGCCATTATTTGTACAGTGCTATGTTTAGTTATGGTTGGTTATATTCTATTTATTTGCTTAGCGATTTGGTTGTTGGTGCGTTCCATCAAAGGATTGCGTTTATTAAATCGTGATCAAGCTATTCTTAACGAAAAAACGTGGTTATTTTAAGTACTTGACTTGTTTAACGTTACGATAGTCCATAGAATAAAGCCTTTCCAACATAACAAGAGGCAAGCATTATGTCTGCATTGACAGCACTGCAACAAGAAACCCGTGAAATTATCGATGATTTGCTAAATGACGGCAGCGATCCGAATGCGCTTTATATTATTGAGCATCATATTTCTCACCACGATTTTGACAAGCTAGAAAAAATTGCACTGGATGCATTTAAACTCGGTTATGAGGTATCCGAAGCGGAAGAGTTGGAAAATGAGGATGGTGGAGAAATCTATTGCTTTGATATTATTAGTGAAATTGAATTAAAAGCAGAATTAATCGATGCTCAGCAGAATGAGCTGTTGCCGTTAATAAAAAAACATCAAGGCGTTTATGATGGTTGGGGAACCTATTTTGAAGATCCTAATGCCAATGAGGATGAGTATGGTAATGACGGTGAATTTTTTGACGAAGATTAATGATAGGGTTCTCACTTGCATATGAATGAATCAGCAGAAAAATGCCCTCAATGTGGGCATTTTTTACAACTTAAACGAGGTAAAAAGGGGTTATTTCTTGGTTGCAGTAATTACCCAGAATGTGATTACCTTAGACCGTTACAAAACCAAACTTTAGGCGAAATTTTGAAGGTATTACCAGAGAATTGCCCTGAATGTGCTCATCCATTAGTATTGCGGCGAGGGCAGTTCGGTATGTTTATCGGTTGCAGTAACTATCCGGAATGTCATTTCATTGTGAATGATGAGCCGCAAAAAGCGGATTATCAAGCGGTAACTTGTCCCTCTTGCCGTAGAGGAAAATTAGTCGCGAAACGCGGCGCCAGAGGAAAAGTATTTTTTGCCTGCGATCACTACCCTCATTGCCGTTTTAATGTGGCACAACAACCGGTGGAAAAAAGTTGTCCAAAATGTGCTTTCCCATTGGCATTTGTGAAAAAACAGAATGAACAGCAAATCAGCTACCAATGTTTAAATAAAAGCTGTAAACATATTTTTTATGAAAGAAATGAATAACTTAGATTTTATTATTTCCCAGTTGAAACAGGGAGAAGTGATCGCTTATCCGACCGAAGCAGTGTTTGGGTTAGGGTGTGATCCTTTTAATGATCAGGCGATTGAAAAACTGCTTAAATTAAAACAACGTCCACAAGAAAAAGGGTTAATTTTAATTGCGCCACATTTAAACTTTTTCAAACAAATTATTGATTTTAATAAACTTTCTGCACAAGATTTACAACGATTACAACAAACCTACAGCAGACCGACCACTTGGATTGTGCCGGTACAAAAACAGGTTTCGCCACTTCTCACCGGACGTTTTGATACGATTGCGGTTCGGCTTTGTTGTCATCCGGCGGTGGAAACGTTGTGCCAACTGGCAAAGATGCCGATTACTTCAACCAGCGCAAACCTCAGCGGTCAAGAGCCTTGTAGAACCTATCAGCAAGTACAGGCTCAATTCGGCGAAAATTTTCCGGTGTTACAAGCGGAAGTGGGCGATGCGAAAAATCCATCAGAAATCAGAGATCTCTTTACAAATCAAATTGTTAGAAAAGGATAATTATGAGTACACAACATCACTATGCTGTTTGGGGTAACCCGATCGCACAAAGCAAATCACCTCTAATTCACGCTATTTTTGCCAAAACGACAGGGAAAACGCTCGATTATGTTGCGAAATTAGGTGATCTAGAACAGTTTGAGCAACAATTAGTCACCTTTTTCCAACAGGGAGCGAACGGTTGTAATATTACTGCGCCATTCAAAGAACGTGCATTTAAGTTGGCGGATCAGCATAGTGAGCGTTGCCGTTTAGCGCAAGCTTGCAATACATTAAAACGGCTGGAAGATGGCAGTTTGTTTGCAGACAATACCGATGGGGCCGGTTTGGTTACTGATTTACAGCGATTAGGGTGGTTGCAGCCGGATCAGCATATTTTGCTATTAGGCGCAGGCGGTGCGAGCAAAGGTGTGTTGTATCCGTTATTGCAGGCGAAACAGCAGATTACTTTGGCAAATCGGACATTAGAAAAAGCGATGGCATTGGCTGAAAAATTTTCTGTTTATGGCAATATTCAAGCAACGACTTTGCAGGATATTCCTTATCAACATTTTGACGTGGTGATTAATGCTACCTCTAGCGGATTACACGGGCAGGTTGCTCCAGTTGCGGATAATGTGTTAATGAAGTGTGCAGCCGTTTATGATATGCAATATACACCAAGTGCAATAACGCCTTTTATCCAACATTGCAGACAATTAGGGCTTCAGCATTGTAGTGATGGTTTAGGAATGTTGGTGGCTCAAGCTGCTCACTCTTTTTTGTTGTGGGAAGGTGTTATGCCACACATTAATGAAATGGTGAATGAAAGAAATTGGTTGGAAGTAATGTAGAGGTATTATTAAGACCCTATTTAAACTTCAGATAAAGCACTAGAAAAAAGTTAGCCCTTTGAGCTAGTAAGAGTAACTTCCGATTACTTTTTTGTTTGATAGATGAAGTGGATAAAAACAAACCTACGATGAAGTATCATAGGTTTGTTAGTAACCTGATACAATGAAATATTACTGCATTTTTATACTATGGGGTGTAATAAGTGGCTGAGCCTGGGCCTACAGGCAACCCAAAAACAAATACCCAGATAAAAAAGAGTGCAGACCAAGCAATAAGGAATGCAATGGAATAAGGCAGCATCATTGAAACAATGGTTCCTACGCCAGCATCTTTTCTATACTTAATAACCGTTGCCATAATCAAACCGAAATAGCTCATCATTGGGGTGATAATATTGGTTACAGAGTCACCAATACGATATGCTGCTTGAATTACTTCTGGCGCATACCCCGCAAGCATTAGCATTGGCACGAAAATAGGTGCTGTTACAGCCCATTGTGCTGAGGCTGAGCCAATCATTAAGTTAATGAAAGCACAAATTAGAATAAAACCAATAAATAATAAGCCACCGTGTAAGTCTAGTTCATTCAGTAAATTCGCGCCTTTTACTGCAATAATTTGCCCAATATTTGTCCAACTAAAGAAAGCGATAAATTGTGCAGCAAAGAAAATAATTACTAAATAAAGCCCTAAAGAACTCATTATTTCTGCCATTGCATTGACGACATCTTTATCATTACGAATGCTTTTCACCACCATACCATATATGATTCCAGGGATAGCAAATAAAACAAAAATAAAGACGACAATAGATTTTAAAAATGGTGAACCTGCCACTAAACCTGTAGTTGGGTTACGTAGAATACCATTTTCTGGCACAACACTGATCGCAAGTAAAATACAACAGAATAAGAAAGCTAAGCCAGCAAATATTAAGCCTTTACGCTCTAAAGGAGTAACGTTAGCTGAACGTTGCTCATCAATTTCATCTTGGCTTAATAAACCTTTGTATTCACCTAATTGTGGCTCTACAATTTTTTCAGTAATCAAATAACCAATGACAGAAATAATGAAAGTACTGATACACATAAAGTACCAGTTTGCTTCTGCTCCAACTAGATAATTCGGATCAATGATTTGTGCAGCTTGTTGCGTAATCCCAGCTAATAATGGATCGATAGTACCCAATAATAAATTGGCAGAATAACCACCTGATACCCCAGCAAATGCAGCGGCTAAGCCTGCTAATGGGTGTCGCCCTAAAGAATGGAAAATAATTGCAGCTAACGGAATAAGTACTAAATAGCCTAATTCAGCAGCCATATTCGACATAATACCAGCAAAAACTACAGCTAATGTAGTAAGTTTTCGTGGAGCTTTTAACACGAGCAAACGCATTGCGGCAGAAATTAGCCCTGATTTCTCAGCAATTCCAACACCAAGCATTGCAACTAATACTGTACCGAGAGGAGCAAAGTTGGTAAAGTTTTTCACCAAATTGGTGAGAATTTTAATTAATCCTTCCTGATTTAATAGGCTAACTACATAAATTACCCCATCAACATTACGTCCTTTAGCTCCTTCAGGACGAGGATCTATAGCAGAAACTCCAAAATATTCTCCTAATGCTGATGCAATTAATAGTAAAGTAATTAAAATCACAAATAATGTTACTGGATGGGGCAGTGCATTCCCTAGCCATTCAACAGTTCTTAGGAATTTACTTCCTTTAGGTGGAGTTTTTGTTACTGTCATATCATACCTCGCCTTGTGTTTCTAACAATAAATTAACAATAGTTAATTTAATCAGTTTTGAACAAAAAATCCACACTATATAGAACAAAATATCTAATCTTTTAAAATTTAAGAAAAAGAGACTCTATTAAAGTATCTATAGCTATTTACTGTCCGTAATAGGCATTTTTACCATGTTTACGTAAATAGTGTTTATCTAATAGCACTTGTTGCATTGAGTCAATTTTACTATTTAGTTGATAAGTAAATAAATTCATACAAGCAATTTCTTCTAGCACAACAGCATTGTGAACGGCATTGTGAGGATCTGTTCCCCAAGCAAATGGTCCGTGAGAATGTACTAATACTGCCGGAATATCTTTGGCTTCGATCTTTCTATTCAGGAATGTTTCAACAATAACTTTCCCCGTTTCTAACTCATATTCACCATTAATTTCCTGTTCTGTCATTTTCCTAGTACAAGGAATTGCACCATAAAAATAATCTGCATGTGTTGTTCCTAATGCTTTTAAATCTATACCTGCTTGAGCCCAAGCAGTGGCGTGGCGTGAATGTGTATGGACAATGCCGCCAATAGTCGGAAATTGTCGATATAATTCTAAATGTGTTGGAGTATCAGAAGATGGTTTTTTATTGCCTTCTATAACTTTGCCTGTTATTAAATCAACGACCACCATATCATTGATAGTCATAGTGTCATAGCTTACGCCTGAGGGTTTAATAACGACAAGATTATTCTCTCTATCAATGCCACTAACGTTCCCCCAAGTAAAAGTGACAAGTCCATATTTTGGTAAATCTAAATTTGCTTCAAAAACTTGTTGTTTTAAGTGTTCTAACATTCAAATTCTCCTTCTTTCATTTTATTTTCTATCCAACGTCTAGCATTAATAATTTCAGAAATCGGTTCTTCAGCTTTCTCTGTCCACATCTCAATAAGGAAAGCACCGCGATAATTTAAGCTTTTTAAGATTTTAAAAGTGTTAACAAAGTCAACGCAGCCTTGACCGAAAGGAACATCTCTAAACTGACCTTTGCAATCATTTGTTACTTTAAAAGTATCTTTTAGATGGATTGCAGAAATTTTATTGATACCAAGTCGTAATTCTTCTTCAATATTATCATTCCAAGCAGATAGATTGCCAATATCGGGATAAACAGTAAACCATGGTGATTGAATTAAGTTATCCCACAACTTCCAACGACTGATAGAACTCATAAATTTAGTATCCATAATTTCGACCGCAAGTGTCACTTGATTGCTTGCTGCCAGTTTTACAGCCCATTCCAAACCTTGTTGGAAGCGTTTAATCGTACCTTCATCTTGTTCTTCATAATAAACATCATAACCAGCTAATTGTATTGTTCTTATACCAATATCAACTGCTAATTGAATAGCCTTTTCCATAATTTCATAAGCTTTTTGTCTTGTTTTTTCATCATGAGAACCAAAGGGAAAACGTCTATGCCCTGAAAGGCACATAGACGGTATTGTAATCCCAGTGTTGATAATTGCTTTGACAATTTCAATTCTCTCTTGTTTGCTCCAATCTAGTCTAGAAAGACGTTCATCAGTTTCGTCAATAGAAATTTCTACGAAATCAAAGCCACAAGCTTTAGCGGTAGAAAGACGATCTTGCCAGCTAAGGTGTTTTGGTAAAGCTTTTTCATAAATACCTAATTTATGTGTTCTCATATTTAATTCCTTAATATCTATTATGATGACCAATTATTTTGGATAGCATTTTTGAAGTTTTTTGCCATTTGGTAACCATTATTTCCGGTTAAACTTCGTCCGGCGATAAAAGCTTTTACATTAAAAGGGGCAAATAAAGAGATTGATTCTGGAGTAATGCCTCCGGTGATAGAAAGTTGTAATCCTAGTTTAGATAAACTAGATATTTTTTCCAAATCATTTGCTGTCCAACCTATTCCAGCAAGTTCGGCATCGCGAGGGCGATGATAAATTGCTTGCTTTATTCCTAAATCAACCCATTGTTTTGCATCTTCAAATGTCCAATGTCCATAAAGTTCAATTTGAATTTCGCCACCATATTGATCAGCAATTTTCTTACTTGCTGCTATAGTGGCAATATGAGCAGCGGCTGAAACAGTAATCCAATTTGCCCCTGCTTCAAAAGCCATTTTGGCAAGTACAGCACCCGCATCAGTGGCTTTCATATCACAAACAAGAATGTGGTTCGGATATTTCTGTTTTAATTGTTTTAGTGCGGACATTCCTTCAGCAAAGGCAAGAATTGTTCCTACTTCAATAATATCAATATGATCTTTTACTGTGTCTATACTGGTGAATGCGGTATTCATTTCTTGGCAATCAAGAGCTAATTGCAATAAAGGTTTTGTCATAAAATCACCTATTTTATAATTAATTTTCAAGAGTTTTTAATGCTTGAACAAATTTTGTATATTTTTGATATTTGTTACGGTATTTTTCATATACATTACGATCAGGTTGTACCTTAATCACTTCGTGTTGTAGGTTCTTCTGTGCAGTAGCAAAATCGGGATAAATACCTCTACCAACCATCGCAGTTAATGCAGCACCTAGACATCCAGTTTCTGATATAGAAGGAATTTCCAGAGGTAGTCCACTGATATCGGCTAACATTTGCCGCCATACAGGAGAACGGGCTGGTCCGCCTGTTAATCTGATCGTTTTAGTTTGTGGAAATCGTTGAAGCATTCGTTCCAAGTGCGTCATTAAACTAAATATGACACCTTCATAAATAGCTTGTAATAAATGAGCTTGAGAGTGAATCGATTGAATGCCATAAAAACCGGAATGTATTCCGAGACCTGCGTTTGAACCATATAAAAAGGGTACAAATAAAATACTACTTTCAGCTTTAGGTAATTCCTCAATCATATTATTAATTTTGTTATAGTCGAGATTTAACCATTGCTTAGTAAACCATTCTAAATTTGCAGCAGAAGTAGGGCTGGCTTCGTGTACAAGAAATTGATTTTGTTGAGCATAACGTCCATATACAAATGGGAATGACTGACTTTGATCGATATAGTCAGTAATTCCGCTTACGACAGTCCAAGTTCCCAATACGATGTTAAGTGTGGTCGTTTGATTAACTGATTCACATTGGATACCAGAACATAAGGCAGTTGACACGACATCAAATAGTCCCCCCACTACAGGAGTACCGACAGATAATCCAGTTATTTTTGCGATTTCAGGTGTAATATAACCAGCAATTTCAGATGAATTAATGATGTGAGGAAAACAAGAAATGATGTCATCAATACCAAGTAATTTAGCTAATTGAATATCGTATTGACCAGTTTCCATATTATATAAATTAGATTCTGAAATATTAGTAATTTCACAGCCTAATTTACCTGTAAGACAAAAACGCAAATAATCGTGAGACATTAAAACGGCACCAATATTTTGATAGCGTTCAGGTTGAAATTGTTTTAGCCAACGTAAAATAGAAACGGGATGCCCAGTCCATAATGTTTGTCGAGTGAGTGGATATAATTTTGTTGGAATATCCTGTTGTTGCCACTGTTTAACAATTGATAATGCACGTTGGTCAGAAGATAGGATTCCTTTTCCTAAAGGTTGTAATTGCTTATCTAGTAAGAAAACGCCTTTGCCTTGGGCGGAGATACCGATACCTTTAATGTCATCGGCGTTAATTGTTTCTTGATTTAATACGCCTTTAATGACTGCAATACAGGCAGACCATAATTCATTTAAATCACGTTCAGCCCAACCAGGATTTTCGCTAATTACGGTTAAGCTCTGTCGGAAAGTCGTATATTCTTTTCCTGAATCATCATAAATTCCCGCTTTAATAAATGTTCCACCACAATCTATACCTAACCAAAATGCCATTATTTTTCTCCGCTTTGGGTAATGGGGGATGAGCCTCCCCCATTATACTCCATTATTAATTTGCTAATGCATCAACAGCTTTAATTAATGAGTCACCATTTTTTTCTATAAAGAATTGGCGAACAGGTTGCTCAACCACATTTTTGAAAGGTTTCATATCAACTTGCTCTATAACTTCAACGCCTGCCTTCTTCATTTTATCTAGGATTTCAATTTCTTTTTTAGCATTAAGTTCACGTTGATATTTACCTGCTTCTTGAGCTGATTCAATAATGGCTTGTTGTAACTCTGGAGAAAGTCCATCGAATTTCGCTTTATTCATTACCACTAGTAATGGTGTGTAACCATGATTAGTTAATGAAAGATATTTTTGTACTTCATAAAGCTTCACAGACCACACAATACCGATAGGATGTTCCTGGGCATCGACAGCTCGTGTTTCTAATGCAGTGTATAACTCTGAAAGTGGCATTGGAACTGGATTCGCACCTAACAATTGGAAGGCTTTAACATACATAGGATTTTGATTAGTACGAATTTTTAATCCTTTTACATCTTCAGGTGTATGGATAGGATGTTTCGAATTGGTCATAGAACGGAAGCCTACTTCCCAGAAAGCTAATCCTTTTAATCCTTTATCTTCTAATTCTTTTAAAAGACCTTGTCCGATTTCACCATCTAAAACACGATAAGCATGTTCTTTATTTTGGAAAATAAAAGGAATATCAATGACATTGAGGTTAGGTACTAACCCACTAAAGTTCGGCGATCCTGACATTTCAAGATCAATTGTTCCTCCTCGGACTCCACTAATCATAGCTTGGGCATTGCCTAATGTACTGTCGGGAAATAGTGATAACTTAATTTCTCCTTTAGTTTTTTCTTTAAGTAACTCATTAAATTTTTTTGCAGCTAAATGTTGGGTATCGCTTCTTGGTGCTTCATAACCAAAACGTAAAGTGGTTTCGGCTTGTACACTTACAGTAGCTGCTATTAAAGTTAAACTGGCAAAAAAAGCAGTTAGTTTTTTCATATGATTCTCCTTAAATTAAGGTTGTAGCCAATGGAAAGGTTCTAAAATGAGTGCTGGGAAGAAAATAAAGAGTATTAACAAGCCCAATAACATAAACATATAAGGGAAGATGCCTTTAGCCGCTTGATCAAACGGTAATTTTGAGACACCAGTAATGACATTTAATACATTACCAATTGGAGGCGTAATTAATCCAATAGATGTATTGAGTATAAATAAGACCCCAAAATAAACGGGATCAATACCAGCTTCTTCAACAAGCGGCATTAGTACAGGCGTTAAAATTAGAACAGTAGGAGTAAGATCCATTACCATACCGATAACAAACACTGCTGCCATAATAACAAATAGTAGTAAAGTTGGTGAATCTAAAAGAGGCTCAAGAAGTTCTGTAATTTGTTGTGGCAGTTCAGCGATAGTAATTAACCAACCGGATACTTGAGCAGCAGCTACTAGTAACATTACAACAGACGTTGTTTTTGCTGATGAAACCAAAACTTTATATAGCTGGGAAATTTTAAGTTCTTTATAGACAAAAAGTGATATAAATAATGCATAAAATGCTGCTACTGCTCCAGCTTCAGTAGGAGTAAAAATACCTAATCTAAAACCACCTATAATGATTACAGGAAGTAATAAAGCCCAAATACTATTTTTGAATGATATACAGAGATCCTGTTTGGAGGCTTTAGAAAAAGTCATTAAATTTAATCGTTTAGCTTGCCAAGCCCAAAGTACAGCTAAACATAACCCCATAAAAATGCCAGGGAAAATACCTGCCATAAAGAGCTTAGTAATAGATACTCCACTTGTTACACCAAAAATAATAAATGGAATTGATGGGGGAATGATTGGTGCAATGATGCCAGCGGCTCCTATCAACCCCGCAGAGCGGTGAATTGGATAACCGGTTGTTTTCATCATCGGAATTAACATTGCAGCAACTGCGGCAGTATCAGCAACGGCAGAACCGGATAGGCTAGCCATAATCATTGCAGCAATAATAGCTACAAAACCTAACCCTCCACGTTTATGCCCAACAAGTTTCATTGGTAGGTCAATAATGCGTTTTGATAATCCCCCCTCATTCATTATTTCACCTGCTAAAACAAAGAAAGGGATAGCAAGTAGGGAAAAACTGTCAGCACCACTGACTAGGTTTTGTGCCAGGATTTGTGGATCAAATACATCAAGATGAATCATAAGTGCAATAGCACAGACGATTAATGAGAAAGCAACGGGAATACCCAGAAAAATGCTGCTAAGGAGAACAGTTAGGAAAATAAAAATTGTCATACTTTTTCTCCCCTAAAAAGAGTTGCAATATTAACAATAAGACGAGAAATAATTAATAAGCCAATACCAAAACTCATAGTAGTACTTGCTAAAAAACTGATACCTGTAGGAATACTTGATATTGGAGAATAGTTATGCCAATTGATAACCATCTGTTGATAACTACCGGTAAAGATAAGATAACAACAAATAAGCATAATAGCGTTTGTACATAGAGAAAGAATTAGTTTCCCTTTTTTTGATAATTTGTCTGAAAGTACTGAAACATTAACATGGGCATTTTCTGAAAAAGCTAGAATTGCACCTAAAAAAATAACCCAAATAAATAAAAAACGTGAAAGTTCTTCTGTCATTGTAAAACTAGTGTTGAAACTATAGCGAAGAACTACATTTAAAAATACTAAAAATGACATAACTGCTAGCATAGCAGCAACGCAAATTTCCAATAGCTTTTTAGTGAAAAGGTTAAATTTATCCATAAAAAACCTCACTTAAGTAAGTCTATTGATACTTTTACTACAATTTTTCTAATAGAAGAACTTTCCTGATCAATGCAAGCGGGACGGTGAATATCTTGAGGAAAGAAGATAGCAAAGTTACCTGGTCTCATAACCAACATAGTTTCATATGGGACATTTTTATAGAATAAGATATCGCGATCTGGATTATAGGGAATCGCAATATCTTTAGGAGGAATATCTACAGTAACCCCAATCAATTCTTGACCACTATGTAAATATTGGACATCTAAATAACATTTATGGGCTTCCGGCAAAATAGATTCTTTTTCCTGAGTTGTTAGATCCAAAACTTGTGCAAAAATCTTGTCTCCTTCAATTGGATAATGACCAACAGCTAATGAGTTAAAATCAGTATTTTTCAGAAAAAGAAGCGCTTTTTGAATTGCTTCTGGATAGTAAGATAATTCTAATTGCCGGATGTGACCGAAAAACATAAATATTCCTCCTTAATAAAGTTTCGACATAACAATAAGAATTGTTATAAGGATTTTAGTTTTTGCCAAACTGTATCATCAACCGGAATGCCGTTTGCTTTGTTTTCAGCTAATAATGTTGTAAATTCGTGTCCAGGTAAGCGAACTGCAACGTTAGGATCTGCCCTTTCAGCTGTTTTTACATATTCAATGATACGATTTAATTTCTCATCTTTTGTTTTACCGTCAATTAGCCGATCAACTTCAATAGCAATAAATACTTGAGATACACAATATTCATCGTCCTTTTCTTCTGTTACTTCAGCAACGGAAAGCCCATTAGATAATAAAGTTGCGATCATATCTAAGACGATAGATAAGCCGGATCCTTTCCAAAATCCCATAGGTAATAAACGACGGTTTCTTTCAACAGTAGCTGGATCACGTGTTAAATTACCTTCATCATCAAATCCCGCATCAACGAAAGTTTGGCGACCGGCTAAACGATTAACCTCTAGCATCCCATAAGAGTACATAGAGCAAGACATATCAACCATAGTGATAGGGTTACTTGGGATAGCAATAATTAAAGGGTTAGTTCCTATTCGACATTCTTTTGCTCCCCAAGGCGGCATAACTGCGATAGAGTTAGTCCAACAAATTCCGATATAACCCTTTTCTGCGGCTTGCCAACCATAACCACCACCTCTCATCCAGTGATTAGCATTTTTTAATGCGACTACACCAATCCCAAATTCATCAGCAATTTCCATTGCACGATCCATCATTTTTTTCGCGGTTAAATTACCTATCGCTTGATGAGCATCCCATTGTTCAATGGCGCCTAAAGAGAGAACTTTTGTCGGTTGTGCTTCTGGGTGAATATCCCCTTTTTCTAATTGTTGAATAAAACGAGGGAAACGATTGACTCCGTGAGAGTACACTCCTGCTTGAGTAGTATCAGCAAACATAGTTGCACAATCTTCAGCTGTTTGTTCATTTACGCCTTTAGATAATAGCACCCGTTTGAATTCAGATTTTAATTCTTGGTAACTCACTCTCATTTTCTTTACCTTTAATTTCATATAATAAAATTGTATTTCAAATAATAAACTTGAAAAGAGATTAGTCAACAGTGAAAGAAAGATCTATTTTAATTTTGTGATCTATATCTCATTGCTTAACATTTAATATATTGATGAAGATGTATAAAATTTTTATAAAGTCATAGTAATATACTTACTGGAATGGTGTTAAAAATATTGAAATAATAGGGTATGAACAAAGTATGAAAACAGAAGAAAAAACTGCAGGAAGTCAGAGTTTGGTAAGAGGACTTCATCTTATTGATATTCTTAGTAATTATCCAAATGGTTGTCCTTTAGCTAGTATTGCGGATATAGCTCAATTAAACAAAAGTACAACGCATCGTTTATTACAGAGTTTACAGGCTGCTGGATTTGTGAAACCTGCACTTGCAGCTGGGAGTTATCGCTTATCGACAAAGTGTCTTGCATTAGGTCAAAAAGTTTTATCTTCTATGAACATAATTAATGTTGCTGCACCTCATTTAGAACGATTAAATTTAGAATTAGGAGAAACAGTTAATTTCTCTTATCGAGATGGTGATCAAGTTATTTTGATCTATAAGCTTGAACCAACAACAGGTATGATGAGAACTCGTTCTTATATTGGTCAGTATATGCAGTTGTACTGTTCAGCAATGGGAAAATTATTTTTGGCATATGATGAATCAATAAAATTGGCTGACTATTGGGAGAGAAGTAACAAAATTATTGAACAATTAACCTATAACACGATTACTAATATTTCCGTTATGCAACAAGAGCTTATGATTATTCGTCAAAACGGTTTTTCTATGGATAGAGAGGAAAATGAGCTAGGAATATCCTGTATTGCCGCACCAGTTTTTAATGCTCAGAATAAAATTCAATATGCAATATCAATTTCTCTCTCTACAATAAAACTAGGTCAATTAGGTCATTCTCATATTTTACAACCACTTATAAATACAGCTAACTCTGTTTCAGAAGAGTTAGGTTGGTTAAAAGATGATGTTTCAAATAAAGAAATATAGTTTTATTTATTGAAATGCGGTAAAACCGCATTTCTTATCTAAAATTACACCAAATCAAACAACAAAAACTCGACATCGGTTTTGGTGATGATTTCAAGCAATGTTTCTTGGCTAATGGCAATGCCGTCACTAGTATGAACGACTTTACCGTTTATAGTTAAATCCCCTTTTACTACTTGTAACCAATAGTTGCGATTGTAGTTCAATGTAATCTGTTCTGTCTTGTCGGCGGAAAGCTGATAACGCCATAACTTCATATCTTGATATACCTTGAATGAACCATTTTCCGCTGTTGGTGAAAGGATGAGTGTTGCCCCTTCTTGAGCTGGAAATGCTTTTTGATCATAACGAGGTTTGATATTTAATTCATTTGGTTCAATCCATATTTGATAAAAATGCAATCCTTCTGTATCGCTCGGATTAAATTCCGAATGGGTGATACCTGTGCCGGCGGACATAATCTGAAATTCACCCGCAGGAAGTTGTTGTACGTTACCCATACTGTCTTTATGAGCGATAGTGCCTTCTAAAACATAAGAAAGAATCTCCATATTTTTATGTGGATGAGTGCCGAATCCTTGACCCGAAGCAACACGATCTTCGTTGATTACTCGTAAATTCGAAAATCCCATAAAATTTGGATCATAATATCCGGCAAAAGAGAAAGTATGGTAAGAGTCGAGCCAACCGTGGTTTGCGCGTCTGCGTTCATTTGCTTTTCTGATATATAACATAATATGTTCCTTATTTTTAATCTTTACTTGTGTGTTTTATTGTAGAGTTATAAAAATAAGAAATGAATAGCAAGTTTGTGAAAGGTTTGTTTCTTATTAGGAAATAATAACCTCAGTACTACAGACTAAAAAACAATAAGTTTCTTTGTTTGTTAATAAAGTTAGATAGAAAGCACTTTAATAGAAAAAACCATATTTACTCATTGTTT